>DBAX01000104.1:754-6144 GCA_002291895.1 Cyanobacteria bacterium UBA999 | reverse complement strand
GCGTGAATACATCCGCAGCAAATCGCCCGCCCAAATACAGGCCTCATCGCCACCCGTGCCGGCCCGAATTTCCAACATGATGTTTTTTTCATCATTGGGATCCTGGGGCAGGAGCAGCACTTGCAACCGATCCTCAAGAAATGCCAACTGGCCGTTGAGGTCAGCAACTTCCTCACTAGCCATCTGCCGCAACTCCGGATCGTCCGTTTCCCGGAGCAGTTGCTGCACCCCTTTCAAATCCAACTGCACCCGCTGAAACTGCTCGTAGGTATGCACCGTCTCCTCCAAAGAAGAGCGGGACTTAGCAATACGCTGAAATTCCCCGTGGTCGGTAGCGACATCGGGATCCGCCATGCGGCGGGTCAACTCATGGAAGGTCTTTTCAACGGACTGGAGCTTTGCCAAAAGGTAGGGCGCAGGCATGGGAAGTCAGTCAACTTACTTTTTCTTTTTACCTTTGCCCTTTTCAGCGGCTTTGGCTTCCGCCTTTTCACTTGCCGTGGGCTTTACGTCCTTGGTCAAAAGCGGCACCGTTGCCATGGGCAGGGGCTTGCCGTCCTCTACCATGCCATACTTACGCATGAACCGCTCAACGCGGCCCTCGGCGTCAATGATTTTTTGTGTGCCCGTATAGAACGGATGATTGCCAGACCAGACATCGACATGCAGTTCGGGCTGGGTCGAGCCGACGGTCGCCACGACCTCACCGTTGCAGATTACCTTAGCTTCGGGATACCAGGTGGGGTGAATGTTTGCTTTGGGCATGGGAACACTTCAAGGAACATCAAATGCGTGCTTATCTAGGCTAGCACACTACTATTTCTATGCCTACTAAATCACCTGCTGCTTTGCTCCAAGGCGGTAGGCACCGTAGGCTAGGGTGCTGTTTCCCACCAAGGTCATCAGAGCCTGCAGATCCACAAGCCATTCCAGGCTCGTGGCGTTGTCAAAAAAATGCCAGGTGCAGGCACACAGGGCACTGATTAGGGCCGGCATCATACCCAGTGCTAGGGGTTGCCAGTCGGGCCCGCGACCCCAAATTAGCCAGATGGCGACCGCCCACTCCAGCACGCTAGAACAGTGAACCATCCAAGTGGGAAACGAAAGTGCATGCATAGGGGTATGCTAGGGGGTCGATGTTTGTCTATCCTACGCCATGACCCTCGAACTGCCATCCCTAATCCGCGACGTGCCGGATTTTCCCCAGCCCGGGATTTTGTTTCGCGATCTCACGCCCCTCTGGGCCCATCCCGAGGGATTGAAAACCATCACCGAGTCCTTGGCAGCGGGTTTCGCGACGGATGCCGTTACGTATGTGGTCGGGATTGAGTCCCGGGGTTTTATCATTGGGGCCCCCTTGGCGAGCTACTGGGGGTGCGGGTTCATTCCCGTACGCAAGCCCAAAAAACTCCCCCCGCCCGTTCGCTCCGTAGAATATGCCCTAGAGTACGGCACAGATCGCCTTGAGATGGCCCAGGATGCCATTTCCAGAGGTAGCTCGGTGCTGATTGTGGATGATGTGATTGCCACGGGTGGGACTGCGGCGGCAGCGGCCCAGTTGGTCGAGCAATCGGGAGGTATCCTAGTGGGGTTTGGGTTCGTTATCGAGCTGACATTCCTAGGGGGGCGCGATCGCCTTCCGGAGGTGCCTATCGTTTCCTTGGTGCGCTATTGAGTCCCGGAGAAAAACCACCCACTACCAAGGCAACCCCAGGGCCTTTTACACCTTAGGCAGTCGGTACTGGGAGACAATTTTGGCCGCGAACTTGGGCACTTGGCTGAGCACCTTCTGGGGGTGGTGGCGCTGCAGGTAGAGAAAATTGCGCACGAAATGGGAATCAATGGAAAAACGCCCATACTCCAAGCCCTTGGGACCAATTTTCTGCACCACAAAGCCAACCAGCCATGCCAGCCACATGGGTAAGGTAACCGCTTGATCGTAGGCGGCAATTCCCTGCTGCACAGCGGCGCGGCGATCGCCCATTTCCGACACTGGCTGCACCCGCAATTGATCCTGAACCAACTCCAGCATGTCCCGCCCTGTGTCATTGCGCACCACAATCCACTGCCAGCCAAAGGGTGCTCCCATGTACCCCACCACTAAGTCCGCCAAACCATTGACGTAATCGAAACAGCTCATGCAAGACGGGGCAAAAACCTCCTTTAGCTCCTTGGTGTTCAAGCCAAAAAAGGGTACCCGCTCCTCCGAACCGTCGGCGTGACGAAAATGCACCATAAAGTCCTGCATGAACTCGTAGTGCACCACCGTCTGGGGCGATCGGCTGGTCGTCTCCAAAAACTTTTGCAAGCCTGCCCGCGTCACATTGTCCACGCAGGGCGTGCCCAACACGTAGAGCTTTTCCAGTCCCAACTTATCTTGCACTGCCCGCAGCGCCTGGATCTGGCACCCTACACCAATCACAAGCAACCGCTTCATCCCCGACGCCACCACTTCTTCCAAAACCGATAGATTCGGCGACAGCGTCGGCTTATTCACCCGTGCAGCTAAAATCTCGTCCCGGGTGCGGGCAATAACGGGACGCGGCGCCAAGCAATCACCCGGCTGAGACTGAACGCATACCACCCCCTCAACCCAGCCCTGTTCCAGCATGGCAATGGCAATGCTAGAAACAATTCCTGTCCACTGGGCTCCGGCAATGGGTTCCATCTTCTGGGCCGCCACCATCTCTTGGTGCACTCCAAAGTACAGTTCGCGATCCTGTTCTAAATCCCGCGATCGCCCATGTACCGATGCCTCCAAGGACTCAATCTGCTGGGTAATGAAGGCGCAAGAGTCCCTAACGTAGTGGATGTAGTAGGTGTCGCACAATCCACACTCGCTGCACAGTTCCTTAGCCGGGCGACGCTGCCCCGGTCGCATTCCCTTCGCCTTATGGTGTGCAATCATGAGTCCTTAAAATTAGCAAAATTTGGATCTAGTTTGCCATAATTCAGCCCTAGGGAAGACCTTGTAGTTGGATAGCAGCTCAAAGAAAAATATGGTATAATTAGTACCTACTAGGGACCGTAACGGTTTCGACGTGTCAGGGAAAGCCTCCCTGCGATGCAGGTCGAGAGGGAGTTCACTCTCGTAAATCAAAGCTCAAAAAAAGTAAATGCGAACAACATCGTTCCTTTCGCTCGTAAAGCAGCTACTGTTGCTGCCTAAGAACCAGTAAATTTCGGTTTCGAGGTCTAGAGTCTGACTCCGTTAAAGATTTTAGATAAACCCCCAACGGATGCTATCAGGAAAGTCCTCTGATGTTTTCCCGATCTAAGCACTCCATCAGAGCATCTTGCTCCTTAGGATAATAAGGAGACCCCGCTGCGAGGGTCAGAGCAGCTAAACCTGTGAATGAGTAGGGCGTTAAAATCTGGTACGGACGGCAGTTCGACTCTGCCCGGTTCCATAAGTTGCATTAGCGATGATCTGAATTGAGAAGAGCGGCAGAAAGCTAGCTGGGCATAGCAAACTGTGAAGGTTAGTTTTTTCAAGCTTTCCGTGACCTTAGCTAAGCCAAAGCGTACAGGCAACCTTTCATGTCCTCTTCGAGATATGGTGGCTGGTGAGAATAGAAAGCTGAAATCGATACGGTGACACTAAATGGCACAGTTTTATTATTTTGCCTACTAATAGGTTAGGGGAGAATATGGGTTGCAGTAGTTACCATAAGTCCCTAAGCGTTATGTTATGTGGTGCAACTTAGTATCGATGCTCCAAAAATGCTTTTAGTCAACCTGAATCAACTTAGCATTTACTGCTTAGCCTAGCTTTTTGGAACTTCATTTCGACGCAATGTCAAGGTAGACAATTTATTCAGCTTATTCAGCAAGCTCTGCAGTTCATCTCTCGAAAAATGCAGACGAAAAATGTGAACTAAAAGTCCGACTATAAAGCTACACAAGCCAGTGGGCGGGACACGTTAGAATTTGCATCTGCCTTTCCGCTGCCCAAACTACATCATGCAGATCCAACGATTAGATTGAATGATGCAGTTTCACAAAGCACATATTTAAAAGTACAGATTTAACTGAGGGATTTAGAAATCCTATGCCAGGAACCAGACTTGAACTGGTGACACGAGGATTTTCAGTCCTCTGCTCTACCAACTGAGCTATCCCGGCGTTTTCGATGCTTTTTAAGCATAGCAGCAGCGTTCAGGTTTCGTAAAGCGGTGCCAGTAGGGAAAGTTGAGCAGCCGCTTTGTGGAGGCATTCCTCCCATTCGGTAGCGGGATCGCTGTCGGCAACAATACCGGCACCAACCTGGCCCCAAAGGCGATCGCCCTGCTTGAGGAGGGTGCGAATGAGGATATTGAGATCCAAGTTGCCGCGACAGTCCAGGTAGCCGCAGGAGCCATAGAACAGGCTACGGCGTTGGGGCTCTAGGGTTTCGATCAGTTCCATACAGCGCACCTTGGGGCAGCCGGTGATCGTGCCGCCGGGAAATAGGGCCCGAACGATGTCGGCATTGGTGACGTGGGGGAGGCGCTGCCCGGTGACGTTGCTGACGAGGTGCATCACGTGGCTGTAGGGTTCGATGGTCAGAAGCTCATCGACATGCACGCTGCCCCACTGGCTGACGCGCCCCAGATCGTTGCGTTCTAGATCGACAAGCATGATGTGCTCGGCCTGCTCCTTGGGATGGTGGCGCAACTCGCGGGCTAAATTTTGGTCGGCTAGGGGTGTTGCCCCCCGAGGTCGGGTGCCCGCAATGGGACGGGTGGAGAGGCGATCGCCCTGCCGTTGAATCAGGCGTTCTGGGGAGGCACTGATCATTTCACCGTAGGGGGTGCGCCAATAGCTGGCAAAGGGAGAGGGATTGATCTGGCTGAGGTGGCGGTAGAGACCCCAGCCTTCCTGCTTGGTTGTGAGGGTGTAGCGCAGGGAAAGGTTTGCCTGAAAGATATCTCCAATGCGGATGTGGTGGAGGGCGGTGCGCACCATTTGCTGATAGCCATCGGCGTCGGGAAAGAATCTGGGTGGCGTAGAACCCCGGGATAGGGGGGCAACGGGCTGGGGTCGCCAACGGCGCACCTGGGATCGCCATTGGTCTAGGATCTGGCGATCGCCCGCAGCTAGCCACAGGTGGTGGTTTTGGTGATCTAAAATGGCAAACTCTGCCGGCTCGTACCAGTAGGCGACGGGAAAGGGAAGCGGGTCGGCACGGAGGCAGGGCAGACGCTCCAGTTCCCAGGCAAGGTCGTAGCCCAACCAGCCCACACAGCCCCCCAAAAACGGCAGTTCATGGGGCACAGCGGCAGGAGGGCCGTCGAAGGATAGGTAGCGATGCTCCAGGGTGCGCAGTTGGGAGAGAATGTTGCCCACGGAAGGGATCCATTGCTGCTGCGGTCGCCCACAGGCCAGACTGCCGCTGTGCCCCATGAACT
>DBAX01000104.1:0-452 GCA_002291895.1 Cyanobacteria bacterium UBA999 | reverse complement strand
CGGTCGCCCACAGGCCAGACTGAAGCGGTTGTTGGGCAGGTGCACCGTGGAAATGGGGCTCTCCAGGAGGGCGGCGATCGCTTCTTGCTGAAACAGAATCTCCCATAGATCGGCTCCCGATAGTTCAGCGGGGGCAGGCATATCCTGCCAAATCCAATTCCCCATCAAGGTTGCAGCACCATGCTCCATTCGCGGCGTTTACCATCCCAAAAGGGGGCTTCCGTCTCGCCAACGACGTTTGGCCCCCAATAGGCGCGGGAACCATCCGTAGCAAAGGCAACAATGACATCTCCCCGATCTACCCGCACCTTGCTGTTGGGTAAGGATAGTAACAAACCCTCCCTGCCCCCTTCTCCCGGAGCAAAGTCCCAATTCAAGGGCTCAATCTGCAATGTACGGCTCAACAGCACAACGCGGCAGGAGTGTTCGGTGCGGTTGCCCACACAGCGGCT
>DBAX01000131.1 GCA_002291895.1 Cyanobacteria bacterium UBA999 | reverse complement strand
GGCAGGGGGTGGGGGAGGGGGTGGGGCAGGATGGCGTAGAGGTAGTAGCTCATGACAGTTCTTCGAGAATTTTGAAGCGCTTGAGTTCCCGGGCCAGGTCGCCATGGCGGAGGGTGCGATCGCTGATGCTTTCAAAGCGAATGCCCTTGCCGATTTCCACATGGAACCAGGGCAGCCCCATAAACCAGCGCTGGGGGTAGGGGCGGCGACCGGTGTCGTCGGGGTTGGATTCCATGGGCAGCCAGCCGTAGCCAGGAACGTAGAATTCAATCCAGTAGTGGTTGTATTCGGGATAGAGGGGCAGGTGGTGCAGTTCCGCCTGGGGAGGGCATTTGTAGCAACCCACATCCCGGCAGGCGATGCCGTTGAGGCGGGCCAGGGCCAGGAGGGTACGTACGTACTCGCCACAGGAGGCGGTGCCGCGCTTGAGCACCACGTCGGGGCTGCCGTAATCGTCGTCGGTGGCTAAGGACTGAAGGCGGTACTCTAACTGGTCGTAGACATATTCCCGAATGGCCAGCATTTTGCGAATGATGTTGGTTTCGCCCTGGGTGGCAGCGCGAGCGGCAGTGCGCACATCGGGGTGATCCATCGATAAATCACCATCGGGACTAAGGTAAAGCTCCTGGATTTCCGGCGGGGGTGGGGGAAGGTGATCCAGGCTGCCCAAATCCGGTTCGTACTTGATGCTGCGCAGCTCCAAAAGGGCTTTCCACCCAAAGATGCGCCGTTCCCCGGACTGGAGGTGGTCAAAGGCGAACACAGCCACGGGTTGACCGTCTTCGTGCTCGATGGTGAAGGGGTGCCCCAGGGGTTGGACATGGCGAACCGTTTGGCGATCGCTCTTGGCTGGTAGGGCAATGTGCCAGGTGAGGTTGGTCACATCCTGCTCGAGGCGGTCTAGTTCTTCGATGTAGATCATCTCCACCAGAAAGCCATTGGAGAGGGTGAAGTGGGAATGGCGCTGAATCTGCAACTGATGCAAAAAAGTGCGATCGCGCATCTGCACCGACAGGGGCTCCGGGTCGTTGGGATTGTCCCGAATGTAGGGTTCGGTGCCGGTGTAAGTCACATAAAGGCGATCGCCCCAAAAGGCTAAACCGACGGGATCGGCAAAGGGGGTCAGGGCCCGATATCGAATCTGCCCGGTTTTGGGATCCAGGCAGTAGACGGTCTGCTCATCGCGATCGCCCACCCAGAGGTCTTCCCCGTGAAGGGTGAGGGATTCAAAACCCGTACCGGGTGTATCGATGACCCGGAGGAGGGTGCGGGTTGCCCGCCCAAACACAAAAATCTTGCCGACCTCCTGGGAACTGACGTATACTCCGCCGTCGGAAACGGCGATCCCATCTAGGGTTTGGGGGGCCTCAATAAACGGTTCTAGGGCGTAGGGCGGCTCAAGGGCATAGTAGATGGTGTTGCCCCGCACAACCCAAAAGGTGCGATCAGTGCAGGCGAGACCGGTTACGTCTTCAAAATCCTCGGTGGTGTGGGGATTGAGCACCGTTACCCCCTCGGTGGAGGGGTCGATCTCCAAGAGGAAGCCGCTGTAGGCATCCACAGACAGGGCCCGATCCTGACGCCACACCAAACCGTAGAGTCGGGTGGCCCCAATGGGGTAAATTACGCGGGGCACTTCAGTCACAGTCGTCTCCTAGGATGATGACGTCAGCACTCTAGCGCGGCGCATCTGCTCTAACAGTAGCCAACCCAACAGACACACCATCCCACCCTGGAGGGCTAGGGCCAGGAGGATCGCCGAGGGTGTGGCATCCGCCGCCGCCCACGTGTAGCCAAAAAAGATCCAGAGGAACGGAACTCTTTGGGGTGTGAGCTGAAAAATGGGCAGGACGATCAGGGGCAGTAGGGTCACGAGGGCCACAAATCCCAGCATCCAGGTGCGGGCTTGGTTGAGTTGAATATAGGCAATGAGCTGCACTGCCAAAGCATACATCAAGAGCAGTAAAACTAAGGAGATCGTTAGCAGAGTAGCCCGCTCCTTGGTGACCATATCGTCATTCCAGCTTTGGATCCACAGCAGAGTGGTGCTAGCGGTGACCAACAAATTGAGGGCGATCGCCAGCATAGAGGGGCTGCGATCAGCCCACAGCAAGTCGCGTACCACCGCCCGGGAGCCGTAGCGGGCCCAATCGAGCAAAGCTTGGCGATCGGGGGTAAGGGTGAGGATCAGCAGCACAAACAAAAGCCAATCGCCGCTAAAGAGAAGATAGAACTTTGTCAGGTTGATAATAGACGTAATTAAGCTCTGGGAGCCAACCACCAAAAAACCCAAGCCCAGTAAGTGGAGGTAGGACACCACGGGATAGCTGAGAAATTTACTCAGCAGGGGCAGATTAGGATTGTGAAACCGCCGCCGCAGGATCCACCAAATGGCGGTAGTGGCGATCGCCCCATTGCCGAGGGTGAAAACGTGGGCAAGGAGGGAATTTCCCGACAAAGAAAGAAAAAACCATTGAATCGCGAAGCTGAGGGACGAATCCACATCTACCACCAGCAGCGGACTCCAAAACGGAATCCAAGCCGTGAAAAAATTCCACGCCAGGTAGGCAACGGTGAAGTAAATGCAAAAAAAACTGTAGACAAAGGGGATCCCGGAAATATTGCCCAAGCGGGGCACCACCTTAAGATCGGCAGTAAAAAAAGCCACCAAAATGCCGAAGCTGTAGATAAAAGCCGCCCCAGCCCCAATCATCAAGTAGTAACTGAGAAGCGACACAAGGGAGAAACCAGCGCCGAGGGCCGCCAGCCAATGGTAGGGCAACAGCAGCAGCACGCTTAGAAAAGACAAAATTGGTACCCCCAGAACTTTGCCTAAGATAATGCTGCTGCTTGAGCGGGGGGAAATCCGAATAAAGCTGAGGGTGCCGCGAAACTCCTCGCGGCCGAGGTCGTCGACCAGAGTAAATCCTCCTAAAACATAAATGCCCAGGGGGATCAGGACGCTAAGAATAAAAAACTGGATGCGCCATAGAATTGCTGGCGTGACAGAGCAGAAAGACGACGCCTCCGCCGAATTCAGACACTCCGGCGGAATCGGAATCTGAGCAAAGCTAGCAAAAAGCAGAATTTGCAGCACCACGGGAACGACGATCGCCACGACGAGGGTGCGCTGCTTCACCCGCCCCCGTATTTCGCGCAGAAGTTGGGGGTTCCAGTCACCAAGCTGTTCTAAAAAATCCGTCAGCGTACTCATAGTTCGACCCCCTAGGATGTGCGTTGATAGCCCATTTTGAAAAAGATCTCTTCCAAGTTTTCCTTGGTTTGGTGAAACTCGCAAATCGGCAGACCCGCCGTAACGAGCGATCGCAAGAGGTCGGCTGCACCCATTTGATCCCCGCTAAAATCGACCTTGAGCAACCCCGAAGCCAACACCAATTCCGTGCCACCGACCAGCGGATGCTCGGCAAGGGTCTGGCGTAGCCGCTCCATGCCATCAACAACCCCAATGAGCAACTGCTGCTTGGATAATCGCGAGTAAACCTCCTGCAGGCGGGCGCTCTCGACCAATCGCCCCAGTTCCATAATGCCAATGGAGGAGCAAATTTCCTCAAGGTCGCTAAGGATGTGGGAGGAGACCACAACCGTTGTTCCTTCCTGCTGCAACTGCTTGATAATGTTGCGTACCTGCACCCGGGCAACGGGATCGAGACCGGAGACGGGCTCATCGAGGAAGAGGAGGGCGGGACGGTGGATAATGCTGCGGGCTAGGCTGAGGCGCTGCCGCATCCCTCGGGACAGGGTTGCAATCAGGCTATCGCGTTTTTCGGTAAGGGCGACCATCTCCAAGACCTCCCGCAGTCGGCGGAGGCGTTCCTCCCCACGGAGGAAATAGAGCCGGGCAAAGTAGTCTAGGTAGTCCCAGACCGTTAACTCATCGTAGAGCGGGTAGTCGTCGGGTACGTAGCCCAGCTGGCGCTTTAGGGCAGGATTGCGATCGCCCTGACGGAAGGGTTGCCCCTGAATCAAAATCTCGCCAAAGGAGGGCTCATCGACCGCGGTCAGCATCCGAATGAGGGTGGTTTTGCCCGCTCCGTTGGGGCCAATCAGTCCGTAAATTTCTCCAGGCTCGATGGTCAACGTGACGTTGTTGACTGCCAAATGCCGATCAAACTGTTTCGTCAGATTTTGGGTCTTGAGAATACTCATGGAGCGATCGCCTCCGGGAGGTGTACTGTCCGTGCACGTTCACAACGTAGGGCACCACATAGGTAAGCATGGCGGAAATCCAGCGTCCTTGGGTCATTTGCCCCTGAACTAGGGCAAAGCCGTGGTTGATGGCAAACAGCAGGGAGCCGACCACCACAGCAACCACTGCCGCCGAGCGGCCGTAGCGCCAGTCCAAAAGTGCGGCAAAAAAGGCTCCCATGGCTGCCCTAGGGGATATCTCAACAACTGCGCCCTACTTGCTGCCGGGGTTTGTGGGGCGCGAGGCGCGGGGAATGCGGGGCGTAGTGGGTCGCTTAGGCTCAGCATCAGCCCCGGAGTCGAGCAGCGAAAGCTCAGGAAACTTTTCATCGATTTCCCCTTCGGCAGCCTCCCGCAGTTCCGGCACAAACTCCGTTCCCTTCAGACGCATTCCCAGCTCAAAGAGCAACTCCGCCATGTCGTCCTTGGAAACCTTTACTTCCCGCAGCATCGAGAAACGCTGCTCTAGTTCCTCAAACACCAGGGACTTCAGCTCGCGTATGTCTTCCTGGAGGTTCTCGCGGGTTTGGGTCAGGTCGTCGCGAATGGCACTTTTGTGGGAGTCTAGCTCCTGGTCAAGGCTCTCAAGGTTGCTCGAAAATTTACGGTTGAGGCGATCCACCTGTTGACGCAGGTCGGCCGCTTCCTCTTGGCTGTTGTTGTAGATGGTTTTGAGACGCTTCTCTAGGGCTTCTACAACCACTTTCAGCTCCGCTGACAGCAAATCACGAATTTCATTGAGGCGATCGCGAGTTTCCTGCTGGATTTGCTGCAAGTCAGACTCAATTTTTTCTAGGCGGCCGTTGTATTCCCGCAGGTGGGCACCGAAAATAATGTCGCGAATCTGGTCAATGTTACCAAGCCGTTCGCGAATCTCTTCCTTCGTAATTTCTCCCATAAATCCTCAACACAACCTTAAGGTAGAAGCATCTTACCACGGGGAGGAATGGGCAGATTTTGGCTTTCTGGGGCCCTATTGATTCAGTTCGCTGAGGGACAATCGATAGGTTTGGGTGCTGCCCCTCAGCCCGCCGATCCAAATTTCGTACTTGCCGGCGCTCCACGTGCCCGCGAGGGTGGCCCGAGTTCCTTCCCGGCAAAAGGTGCCCTGGGGGCCCCGCACCAATACATTGAGGGTTTTGTTGGCTTCGGTGGTCACTAGAAGACTCAAAAAGGGCATTTCCCGGGGCAGGGTTAGGGTCAGATTGGGTTTTGGGGCACCAAAGCCGCTGCACTTGCCATCCGTTGGGCGGCTGGGGGTAGGCAGCTCGCCGAGGGGCTGCTCGCCGCGGGTCTTACCGCTGCGCACCGTGGGGTCGGGGGCAAAACGGGGGAGGAGGGTGAGTTCCTCCCCTTGGGCAGGGGTGCCGTAACTCAATACGGTCAGGACTAGGGCAATGGGGGTAACCCAGGAAGGCTTCATCGTTGTCGAATTTCGCTGAGAGAGAGCTGATACGTGATGGTCTGCCCTGGTTCCTTAGTGCCAACCCACATCTGGTATGACCCGCGGGGTAGGCGCTGGGCAATCTGGGGTAAACGACCCCGTGATTCATTGTCGGCACAAATGACAATGCCATTATCCCCCTTGAGCAGGAGGGTGGGATCGTGGTTGATGTTGTCCGTAAGCACCAGCAGGTCTAGGGTGGGGAAGGTTTCCGCTAGGGTCAGGGTATGGTTGGGCGTGGTGTTGGCAAAACCGCGACAGTTGGCATCAACTCCGGCCATTGCGGCTAAGCTCACAGTTCCCCCGGCGGTGCCGCTCAGACGAATGGGATCGGGGCGAAAGTTGCGCTGTAGCGTCAGGGCATTTTGGGCGATCGCCGGATAGAGTCCCCAGAGAGCCAGGGAAGTAAGGAACGTAAGGACAAGACGTTGGCGCACCGTAGGACAGCTCATAGGACAGCTCCAGGCTGGTAAGCGTAGTAGGAACAGGAAGAGCAGGAGGTGCTCGTATTCCTGTAATTGTCCAACACGACCCGAAATCTTAGCTAAGGTTCCCGACATCAGGCTGGTTCTAGGGGGGCCATGGTCAGGTTGGCCCGCTTGAGTTGCGCATGGTACAGCTCCGCCTGCTCCAGGGGCCCTTCCCACACGATCGCCAACCCTTCGTAGTGCACCCTATGGGTGAGTTCCCACGCTAGGGTCTCCGTCATTTGGGGGATGTACTTCATGAGGCACTGGGCGACGTGCTCAAAAGTGTTGAAGTCGTCATTGAGCACAATCACCCTGTAGTTAGGGTAAGGCTTCCGAATTGTTGCGGCGCGTTCAGGGGTTTGGGTTGCCATAGCTTGAACGGAACAGAACCATTCCAATGTAATGTAACCAACTGCCCTGATCCTAATCCCTGGGAAGGGACTTTCGCACCAAAGCAGTAATTTCGTCGGCACTAACCGGACGGCTGAATACGTAGCCCTGGCCCGCCTGGCAGTTGAGGCTTGCGAGCATCTGCCATTGCTTTTGGGTTTCAATGCCTTCGGCGATCACGCTCAGCTTCAGAGCATGGGCCATGGAGATGATGGCGCGGGTGATTTCCACGCTCTGGTCATCGAATTCAAGGTCGGAGGTGAAGGAAGCGTCAATTTTAAGCACGTGGAGCGGCAGGCGGCGCAAGTAATTGAAGGAAGCATAGCCAGTGCCAAAGTCATCGATCGCCAGGTGCATGCCCATCATGTCCAATTCCGAGAGCACCTGGTAGGCCTGTTCCCAGGATTCCATGACGGCAGTTTCGGTGATTTCCAACTCTAGGGTATGGGGGCTGATGGAACACTCCTGGATGGTTCTCTGGATGCAACGGATCAGGTCGGGGCTTTGGAACTGCCGTGGGGAAAGGTTCACAGCTACCCGCAGGTCAATCCCCTGATCCTGCCAGGCCCTAAGCTGCAGGCAGGCTTGCCGCAGCACCCACTCCCCAAGACGGTGGATTAGTCCGGTTTCCTCGGCGATGGAGATGAATTTGCTCGGGGGAACGAGGCCCAATTCGGGCGATCGCCACCGAATCAGAGCCTCAACACCACTCACCTGCTGGCTAATGAGGTCGAATTTGGGCTGGTACAGCAAAAAGAATTCGTTGCGGCCGATAGCACCGTGGAGGTAGTTTTCTAGCATCAGGGCCTCCGACTTGCTGCTGTTGGGCACAAGTTGGTAGAAGTGATGCATGTCCCGTCCCACTTTTCTGGCTCTGTCAAGGGCCAGCTCCGCATTTTTGACTAGGGTGCTGCTATCGCTGCCATGGTGGGGAAAAAGGGCAATACCAACGCTGGCGGTGATGTGCAGCTTCTGGTCGGCAACATGGCATTCCTGCTTCAAGGCGGCTTGAATTTGGCGCACCTTTTGCCGGACGTACTCCTCATCGGGCACGTGGGACAGGAGGATAACAAACTCGTCTCCCCCCCACCGGGCAAAAAGATCCAGACGTCCCACTAGGGGCATGAGGCGCATTGTAGTCACCTTCAGGAGGTGATCGCCGGTGCTGTGCCCATAGTTTTCGTTGATCAGCTTGAAGCGATCTAAATCCAGGAAAATAACCGCTATTTGCTCGTGACGCACTTGGGCTTGGGCGAGCAAGCTAGCCATCTGCTGCAGCAGGGCGGGGCGGCCGGGGAGTTCGGTGAGGGGGTCGCATGCGGGAACGTAGTGCGTTGCAGCGGTATTTTTGCCGTAGAGCCAGGCCACCAGCCCGGTGATGCCAATGGTGCCCATGGCGGTTACAAAGATCAGCCCTTCGCCGGTAAATAGGCGCAGGCGTAGGATCAGAACTGCACCCAAGCTGAGGGGCACCACAATCGCACTGACTACCCAAAGCACGCGCCACAGCCCCACGCCACCAATGGTGGTCTGCCCCAAAACCGCCATCAGACCCGTCCGCGAACAGGCAAGAAGTTGGGCGATCGCCACTAGGGGAAACAGAATCAATGCCGCGCGCGCTGTTGGAAGGTCGCTACTGAGCACTGTGCAGTAGATTTGGCTGAGAGCAGATAGGAGCACCACCAAAGAACATGTCTGCATGAGGACGACCCGCCGCTGGGTGAGGGCAACCGTGCCGAGGGACAACAGCAGGCATCCCGACCATATGAACCACTCAGTAGGCAGTGCTGTCGCCAGCAGTCCGCTAAAAAACATACTTAAGAAAGCCGAAGGCACGGCGACGTAGTAGCCCATGGAGCTCCAGCGCCAACTGTAGTGCTCCCGCCAAGTCATCAGCAGGGCTGCGGCCGCGCCCCACACCAAAGACAGGGACATCCACAACTGCACGATGCCCAAACTCCAGAGGATGTGACACAGAATAAGTGAGGTACCGTAAAGAACCGATGCCCAGCGCCGCGGGGCTGTGGCATTCTGAGGGGGTACTGGGATAGGCAGATGCCAGGGGGAAAGAACCGCCATGGTAGAAACAGACATTACCTTGGATGTATTTTTTTTGTAACATTCCCGGCGTCGAGGAGGGGTTCTCCGGCGCAAATCTTAACTTTTCCCAAAAAGATGGGGTAGCGCGGGCTCCATAGCTTTACCGGTTCGGTGCTTGCCGGGGTTCCGGTGCTGGCTTGGGCTAAGAATTAAAAAGAGGCGCGATAAGATGGAGTATCCCATTGCCCTATTGGAATGCCCGACCATACCCATATTCACATTCGTGGTGCCCGTCAGCACAACCTTAAGGATGTTCACCTGTCGATTCCCCGGGACTGTTTGGTGGTATTTACGGGTGTTTCCGGTTCTGGGAAATCTTCCCTAGCCTTCGATACGATTTTTGCCGAAGGGCAGCGGCGCTACGTGGAGTCCCTCAGTGCCTACGCACGGCAATTCCTTGGGCAGTTGGACAAGCCCGATGTGGACTACATCGAAGGGTTAAGTCCAGCAATTTCCATCGATCAAAAGTCTACATCCCACAACCCCCGATCTACGGTGGGTACGGTGACCGAAATCTATGACTACCTGCGGTTGTTGTTTGGTCGGGCGGGCACACCCCATTGCTATATCTGCGATCGCAACATTGCGCCCCAAACGATTGACCAAATGGTAGATGCCATCCTGGCCCTGCCCGAGCGATCGCGGTTTCAGATCCTAGCGCCAGTGGTGCGGGGCAAAAAGGGCACCCATCGCAAACTACTCACCGGTTTGATTGCCGAGGGTTTTGCCCGCGTGCGGGTCGATGGTGAGGTGCTGGATTTAAACGACAATTTGGAGCTGGATAAAAACAAGACCCACGACATTGAAGTGGTGGTGGATCGCCTGGTGTTGAAGGAGGGGCTTCAGGAGCGGCTCACGGACTCGCTGCGCACCTGCCTGAAGCGGGCCGATGGCATTGCTATGTTGGAAATTCTTCACAGTGAATGGCCAAGCCAAATCCTGACCTTTTCCGAAAATTTTGCCTGTCCCGAGCACGGGGCGGTGATGGATGAGATGTCCCCCCGCCTGTTTTCCTTTAATTCTCCCTACGGAGCCTGTCCCGCTTGCCACGGCATTGGCAGCGTCCAAACCTTTACCCCCGAACTGGTGATCCCCGACCCCAGCCTGCCGGTCTACGCAGCGATCGCCCCCTGGACCGACAAAAGCCATTCCTACTATCTGTCGCTGCTTGTCAGCCTAGGCGAGTATGGCGGCTTTGAGATTGGCACCCCCTGGGAAAAGCTCTCCCTCAGTCAGCAGGACAGCGTGCTCTACGGCACCCAGGAGCCGATTTTGATCCAGGCAGACTCCCGGTTTAGTGGCAAAAAAGGGTACTACAAACGGTTTGAGGGCATTCTAGAAATTTTGCAGCAGCAGTATGCCGAGGGTAGTGATACCCAGAAGCAGCGCCTGGAGCCATTTATGACCCACTTGCCCTGCAAGACCTGCCAGGGTACCCGCCTGCGTCCTGAGTCCCTGGCGGTGCGGGTGGGGGGCTACCGCATCACGGACTTCACGGGCGTGGCGATCGCCGAGTGTTTGGAGCGCCTCAACCATCTTTCCCTCGATCGCCGCACCGCCCAAATTGCCGACCAAGTGCTCAAGGAACTGCGCCTGCGCCTGCAATTTTTGTTGGATGTGGGGCTTGACTACCTGACCCTAAACCGCCCGACGATGACCCTCTCCGGCGGCGAAGCCCAGCGGATCCGCTTGGCGACCCAAATTGGCTCGGGCCTCACGGGGGTGCTCTACGTCCTCGATGAGCCCAGCATTGGGCTGCACCAACGGGACAACCAGCGGCTATTGACCACCCTCTGCCGTCTCCGCGATCTAGGGAACACGCTCATTGTGGTCGAGCACGACGAGGACACCATTCGTGCCGCAGACTATCTGGTGGATATTGGCCCTGGGGCGGGTGTCCATGGTGGGGCGATCGTGGCCCAGGGTACGGTGCAGGACTTGGAGCAAAATCCCAATTCCGTGACGGGGGCCTATTTGGCGCGGCGGCACTTTGTCCCCACGCCTAACGCGCGCCGGGAGGGCAACGGGCGCGTCTTGGAACTGCGCAATGCCCATCGCAATAACCTGAAAAACATCAACGTCACGATTCCCCTGGGGATGCTGGTCTGCGTGACGGGGGTATCCGGTTCCGGTAAATCGACGCTGATCAACGAACTGCTCCACGGCTACCTCCAGCACCATTTCCACCGCAATGTGCCCCGGCCGGAGGGGATCGATGACATTCTGGGGCTGAAGGCCCTGGATAAATTTATCGTCATCGACCAATCCCCCATTGGACGCACCCCCCGCTCCAACCCTGCCACCTACTCGGGGGTATTCGACATTATTCGCGAAACCTTTGCCCTAACAACGGCGGCCAAAACCCGGGGCTACAAGGCCGGGCAGTTTTCCTTCAACGTCAAGGGGGGGCGCTGCGAAGCCTGTGGCGGACAGGGAGTGAATGTCATTTCCATGAATTTTCTGCCCGATGTCTACGTGCAGTGCGATGTGTGCAAAGGGGCTCGCTACAACCGCGAAACCCTGGAGGTGAAATACCGCGATCGCAATATCTCTGAAGTTCTGAACATGACCATCGAAGAGGCCATGGGGTTCTTTGAAAATATTGCCCAAATCCACAATAAGCTGGCCATGCTCGTAGATGTGGGGTTAGGCTACGTGCGCCTAGGGCAACCCGCACCGACCCTTTCCGGTGGCGAAGCCCAGCGGCTGAAGCTGGCGGCGGAACTGGCACGGCGGGCTACGGGCAAAACCCTCTACCTCATTGACGAGCCCACCACGGGACTGAGCTTCTACGATGTGCACAAGCTGCTGGAGGTGGTGCAGCGGCTCGTGGATAAGGGCAATAGCGTGCTGATGATCGAGCACAACCTGGACGTGATCCGCTGTGCCGATTGGGTGATCGACTTGGGCCCCGAGGGGGGCGATCGCGGGGGGGAAGTGCTTGCCTGCGGTACTCCAGAAACCCTGGCGGCCGTTCCCCACTCCCATACGGGCCGCTACCTGCAGCAGGTTCTGTCCGAATTTCCCGCCGTAGGGGATGCCGAGGTTCTTGGTCATAATGGAACGTAGACAGATTAAGTTGACGAACTAAGGAATACTATGGGCGGAGAAAGTCAAGGCCTGCTGATTGCCGGCACCGACACGGGGGTGGGCAAAACCGTAGTGACCACGGCCATGGCTGCCGACTGGTGGCACCGCCGCGGCCCCTGTGCCCTCTACAAGCCCGTGCAGTGCGGGCCGGGTGATCGCGAGCACTATCTAGACACCCTGCCCCTCGACCAAACCCTCGATGAGATCACCCCTCTCTACTTCGCGGCACCCCTAGCCCCCCCCCTAGCGGCAGCCGCAGAGGGGCAGCGGGTGGATCTAGCAGTGCTGTGGCACCACTATCAACAGTTGCGATCGCGCTTTTCCTTGGTGCTGGTCGAGGCTGCCGGCGGTCTGGGCACCCCTATCACTGCCGAATATACCTTCGGGGATTTGGCCCGGGATTGGCGCTTGCCAACGGTATTGGTGGTGCCCGTGCGCCTAGGAGCGATTTCCCAGGCGGTGGCCTACAGCTCCTATGCCCGCTCCCAAAAAATCAAGCTCCGCGGCCTTGTTTTCAGCGCAGCTTCGGCGGAGGCCCAACAGCGACAGGAGGAGTGGGCGCCGCTGGATCTGATTGCGCGGCTGACCTGCACCCCTATTTTGGGTGTTTTGCCCTACTTGCCAACCCAGGATCGCGAAACGCTGCGCCAAGCGGGGGGAACCCTAGACTGGCTCCCATGATCGCCATGGCACTGCTGGGGTTCTTGCTCGAAAAGCTGTAGCAAACTGAGGAGGAAATGAACGATGGAACTGGTCATTCCGCTCATAATTTTGGCGATCGCCTGTCTTGCCCTTGGCATCGCCCTTACCCGCCGACCGCGGCGCACCAAAGCATCGGATCCGGCAGATACGGCACTGCGAGAATATTCCTACGCCCTGCGGGGCGCCCTCCTCACGCCGGCCGAGGTGAGGTTCTACCATGCTTTGAAGGAGGCTGTGGGCGAAGAATTCGTTATTTTCAGTAAGGTTCGGGTCGCCGATATCCTCACGCCCCAAGCGGGTCTGGGCCAAGGCGACTGGCAGCGGGCGTTCAATAAAATTTCGGCAAAGCACTTTGACTTTGTTTTGTGCGATCCATAAGGATCTCACTGTGTCCGTTGTCATAGAGCTAGACGACAGGAGTCACCAAAAACCGAGTCGGATCGATCGGGACAATTTTTTGAATGCGGCGGTGGGATCCTCGCAGCTAACCCTGCTGCGCTTCCCCGCGCAAGCTTCCTATGCCGCTGCAGAAATAGCAAAAAAAGTCTTTTCCCGTCGCCAGAATTGAAAAAGCAGGGCAGCGCGACCCTAGGAAAACGACGTCAACTCCGACGGATCGTACTGAATCATGGTGTATTCCACATCCGGTACTTGGTGATGGGTGATGGGGGGCGGTGCTGCATCCCCCTGGTGGAGCCGCAACAGCTCGTGGGCCTCGGGAAGGTTGATCGTCGATAGGGCCCGACTTGCAGCCTTGCGCACCGTGCGATCGCCATCTTTAAGGGCTTGCCCCAGGTAGGCAACGGTTTCGTAGGTGCCAATTTCTCCAAGGGCCAGGGCCGCATCCGCCCGCACAAATCCGTATTCATCCTTCAGCAGCAGTTCTCCTAGGGGGGCGATCGCCTCCTCGCGCCCCAGTTGCCCCAGAGTACGCACCACGACGCTGCGGGTGTGGCTGGAACGATGGGAGAGCACCTGAATGATGGCGGTGACTGAGTTGGCACCAATGTTTTTGAGGGCTTGGGAAGCCTGGGACTGGACGCTGATGTCGCTATCTTCGAGCAATTGGGCGAGGCGGCCGCATGCCAGGGGGGAACGGATGTGACCAAGGGCCCAGGCGGCTTCCTTGCGGACGGAGGCATTGGCATTGTCTAGGGCTTCAAGCAGTGCCGTAACAGCTAGGGGGGAGCCAATGACCCCAAGGGAGTGGGCGGCATGGACACGCACAAGGGTCTCGCTGTGCTTGAGGGACTCGACTAGGGGAGACACCGCGGGCAGCCCACAGCGGCGCAGAGCTTTGGCAGCGGCCGCCTGCACCTGGATGGAGGGATGCTGTAAAAGTTGAATGAGAGCCTGCACTGCCTCGGCACTGTTGATCCAAGCAAGGGCGGCAGTAGCCTGCCAGTATACCGTCCGCTTGATATCGGCAGCGGCACCAATCAACTGGGAAATAGCCTGGGGCGATCGCACGTATCCGAGGGCAAGGGCCGCTTTTTTGGCAAGGGCTAGATCGGGACTTTGGAGGCGCGCCACCAGATCGGGCACTAATTCATCCCGGTGCTCCTGGCACTGCAAAATTCTCACTAAAGATAAAGAAAGCTGCTCGGGGCAACAGGCAGCGTCGAATTCGGTCAGTATTTCTGCGAGCCCCCTAGCGCTGGGCGATGGAGAATAGGCATCCTCAGGACGGAAGAGTTGCCCAAGCTGTGGTGATGGCGCGTTCATAGTAGTAAATCAGTCCCCATTTGCTAGAGTACTACGTTTTCTGGAGCTTCAAATCAGCCACTTGATGCAAAGTTGTCGTCGTAGGGTAGCAAAGCCGTGTTTGGCATAGAGCCTTTGGGCGGCTATGTTTTGGCCATCAACTACGAGGTTGAGGCACGGGATGCCTTCTTGACGGCAAAAAGCTTCTACTTGTGCCAACGCCGCACTGCCAAGGCCGCGTCCCCGGCACTGGGGACAAAGGTAAAGCTCGTCAAGGATGGCGCTGCGCCCATGGTACTCAAAACTAAAAAAGAAGGTGAGGGCCGCATAACCGGCGATCGCCCCTTCGCACCTCAGCCAAAATAACTGCCCCCAATCGGGATGTTCCAGCAGGGTGCCATAGGATTGGGCCACCGCGGCGCTAAACACCATGCCTTCGAGGGCGTAAAAGTCCTCCACTAGGGATAGCAGTTGGGGGATTTCTGCGGCAGTGGGCGGAACGAGGGTTACAGAGGGCGACATGGCGGCGGCGGTAAAGGTCTTCCCAAGATAGCGGAAACCCTGGCAATCGGGTACGCTAGGGAAGGTGGAACCATAGAATAGTTGTAGGGGAGTCTGGCATGAAACGGCGGTGGGGTTATCTAGCGGCGCTGTGGGCAGTGGTACTGGTGCTGGTTGGTGCGCTCAGCCAGCCAGCGCGATCGCAGGCAACGGCGGCGACGCTGCAAACCGCGGGTCTGAAGCTAGAGCAGGTCGGTTCCGGCGTCTATGCCTTGGTTGCGGAAAAGGTAGATTTTCCGCCGGCGGATCCCAAACTGGCAATCGCCAACAGTGGGTTTATTGTTGGCAGTGACGGCGTGATGGTCGTCGATACCTTCCAGTCGCCGGAGTTGGCAGAGCTGACCCTGGCAACGGTCAAAACCGTAACCGACAAGCCCGTGCGCTACGTGCTCAACACCCACTACCATTCCGACCACACGGGGGGCAATCCAGCCTTCAGGAAATTGGGAATCCCCATTCTTGGGCGCGGTCTGGCACGGGACTACGTAGCTGGCCGGCGCGGCCCCAATGCGCGGAGTGGGAGCAACGAACCGCCCGATGTGCTGATCAATAGCCGTACCGATCTGTGGTTGGGCGATCGCGCCGTGCGGATTGAACCCGTAGATGGCCATGCCGCTGGCACCGACCTTGTGGCCTACGTTCCCGATGCCAAAGTGCTCTTTGCTGCCGATATGGTGTTTAACATGCGCGTCCCCTTTGCCGGCGAGGGAGATGCCGACCTGCGCCAGTGGCAGGGGAGCCTCTACCGCCTAGCGGTGACCTTTCCCGATGCCAAGGTGGTGCCCGGCCATGGAGAAGTGACCGATGTGTCCGGCATTCAGGCGCAGCAAGCCTTTTTTGACGATCTGGAGCGCTTGGCCCGCCGCTGGAAAGCCCAGAACCTCAGCAAAGAACAGGCGATCGCCCAGTCCAGTACAATCATCGAAGCCTATCGCACCTACAAGTTCCAAGGGCTTTACACCACGGCCCTAGGTGCCGCCTACGATCAATTCACCCGCAGCGCCACCATTCCCCTGATTCCCTAGGCTAGCGGCGGCTCGGCAGTCATTCCATCCTCACGCATCAGCAAGGTCTAAGAAAAACGGACATGGTATTCAACTGGTTTAAGCGCTCCTTTGATCGTCCCGAGGATTCTCAGAACGCTGCTCCCCAGGAGCCCGCGTCGGCGCCCCCAGAGGAAAACCCCCCATCCAGTCCTGCGCCACCTGACCTGCTAAGTTGGGCAAAAACCGCCTACAGCAACCTCCAGCAGCAGTCCGACCCCGCCCCCGAGGCCGAGATTCCGGCAGCAACAGCGGCGCAGCCAACTGCGGAGCCAGAACCAAGCCCCGAAGCCGCGTCTCTGCCTTTTTGGTTGCAAACGGAGACGGAAGCAGAGCGGCAGGCTCGCCTCGATGCCCTGGCGGCTCCCGAGCCCTTCGACGAAAGCTTTCTGTGGTCTGCCCAAGTGCTGGCGGCCCAGGGGCGACAACCCACCGACATTACCGTCGATGAAATCAAGTGGCTCAAGCGGTTGCGCCTGGGGTTAGATAAAACCCGTCTAGGGCTGATCAATCAACTGAAATCCCTCGTTGGTCAGGGGCCCCTCGATAGTGATGCTGTGGAGGCGATCGAGGCCCTGCTGTTGCAAGCCGATGTTGGTGTTGCCGCTACCGATCGCATCATTGCGGCCCTACAGCAAAAACTGCGCCAAGAAACCCTGCCCCCCGACGAGGCGATCGCCTACCTTAAGGAAATCCTGCAGCAGATGCTCGATGCTCCGGGGGAGCGCTTGCTGGTGCCCGAAAAAAATCAACTGAATATCTGGCTGATTACGGGCGTCAATGGGGCGGGGAAAACCACCACCATCGGCAAGCTGGCCCATACCGCCCAGCAGTCCGGGTATCGCACCCTCATCGCCGCTGCCGATACCTTTCGGGCCGCCGCCGTCGAGCAGGTGCAAACCTGGGGCGATCGCGCTGGTGTCGCCGTTATTGCCAATCCCACGGCCAATGCCGACCCCGCCGCCGTCGTCTTCGATGCGATCGCCGCTGCCCAAGCGCGCAATACCGAATTGCTGTTGGTCGATACCGCCGGTCGGTTACAGAACAAAAAAAACCTCATGGACGAGCTGAGCAAGATCCGCCGCATTATCGATAAAAAAGCCACCCATGCCCGCATCGAATCCCTGCTCGTGTTGGATGCCACCTTGGGGCAAAACGGTCTCAAGCAAGCGGAGGTTTTTTCCCAATCCGCCGGCATTACTGGGGTGGTGCTCACCAAACTGGATGGCACGGCCAAGGGAGGTGTGGCGATCGCCGTTGTGGAGCAACTGGGACTGCCGATCCGGTTCATTGGCGCTGGCGAAGGAATCCAGGATCTGCGGCCCTTTTCGAGCTATGAATTCATCGAAGCCCTGATCAACGGCTAGGGTGCCCCCATATTCCCCGGCAAAAAAATTAAGTAGAAATTAAGCATCCCAAGCCCAAAATGATGCAACTACAGGTAAACTAAGGGCTTAATTTCACCACTGTGCCGACTCCGGATATGTCCCTATCCCTGCCCCCTCGGAACCAGTCGCCCCAGCCGCCTGACCCCGGCTCAGTGATCGAGTTTGCGAATTTGCGCGACTTGCTGCACCGCTACACCCAAGAGCAATCTAAAAACGAAGAACTGCTGAATTTCTTGGGCTACGCCCTGCGCGGCTTTAACAATATTAACCAATTTTTGGAACTTACCCCCCTCATTGCCAGCAGGGTGACGGATGCCGACGGCGGAGCCTTGATTTTGTTCAAGGGCAGTGGGCAGATGCGCCTCGAATCACTCCACTGCCACGAAAATGGCAAAATGCAGCAGCGAAACGTGCGCATTGCCATCGAGCACGCCATGCAAAAGGTCTTTACGGGCAATACCAATGCCCTCGACGAAATGATGAGTCGGTACCTGGGAGCCGATGTCTATCTCTTTGGTACCTCCATTTTGGTCAAAAGTGTGGTGCGCGGACGGCTGTATATCTTTAGCCTCAAGCAAGACTACGCCCTGACGCAGAAAAAAGAAACGCTGATGCGGGTGGTGGCCAACCAAACTGCGATCGGGATTGAAAACCACGAATTGGCCCAGGAACTCCTCAAAAAAGAACGCCAAGACCGAGAGTTGGAAATTGGGGCAGAAATTCAGCGCCAACTGCTGCCGCGCAGTTTTCCCGCCATCCCTGGGATTGAAATTGCGGCCCGCTGCCTCACCGCTAGCCGTGTGGGGGGCGACTACTACGACTTTATCCCGGTGCAAAAGGGCGAGCGGTGGAGTTTTGTCGTCGGGGATGTGATGGGTAAGGGGGTGCCCGCCGGACTGATCATGACCATGACCCGGGGTATGCTGCGGGCTGAGGTGCTCAACAACCACTCCCCCGCCAAAATCCTAGAGCACCTCAACGAGGTAATGTACGACGACCTGGAAAAGTCCAATCGCTTTGTCACGATGTTCTATTCGGAGTACGACCCCAAAACCCAGGTTTTGACCTACAGCAATGCCGCCCACACGCCCGCCCTCCTGTGGCGATCGCGTACCCGTACGGTTCATGCCCTCGACACCCTGGGGGCGCTCATTGGTCTCGATGCCAATTCCAAGTTTGAACAGTCCAGCATTACCCTAGACTATGGCGATGTGGTGATTTACTACACCGATGGTTTTACCGAGGCAGCCAATGCCAAGGGCGATCGCTTCGATGACGAAAACCTCCGCCAAGCACTCCGATCCGCCTGCCAGCCCACGGTGACCACCACAGCCCAGTCCGTGCTCAACCACATCTTCCAAAAAGTGCAGGAGTTTATGGGCAACCCGGGCGATCGCCTTGATGACATGACCCTGCTGGTTCTGCGCGTCCAGCCGCCCGAAAGCCGCTAAAATAACCAGTAACCACAGTTCTTGCCCAACAACTGCGTCCATGCGAGGAGATTCCCATGCTCGATGTTCTGCACCCAATGCATCTCGACCTAAACTGGCTCGACACCCTCACCCAGGTCAACTGGGAGCACCTAGCTCAGCAGCAATTCGGCGGTGGTAGCCAGGATGTGATGGGCAATCTCGGTCGCGGTTTCAACAACTTTGTGCGCAGCGGACAGCTTGTTGCCCTCATTATTGGGCTTGTGGCCGGCTATCTGTTTCGCAGCGTTACCAGTGGCTAGTGCCATTTCACGTTAAGATAGCTCTGGCAAAAAAAGGAAGACACGTTCAGGTCGGTAGATATGGCAGAAATTTCCACGCAGCAAGTTCAAGATCTCCGGGCCCGCACTGGAGCCGGAATCAAGGATTGCAAAAAAGCCCTTCAAGAAGCCGAAGGTGACTTCACCAAAGCAATCGAATGGCTGCGCCAAAAAGGATTAGCCTCCGCTGTCAAAAAGGCCAGCCGCGCCACTACGGAAGGCATCGTCCATAGCTACATTCACTTTGGCAGCCGCATTGGCGTGATGGTTGAAATTAACTGCGAAACCGATTTCGTTGCCCGCCGCGAAGAACTGAAGGAACTAGCCGACAACGTTGCCAAACAAATTGCCGCCTGCCCTAACATCGAGTACGTGTCTGTGGAAGATATTCCCGCTGCAATCATCGAAGAGGAAAAGCGGATCGAAAGCGGCAAGGATGACCTCGGCAGCAAGCCCGAAGCAGTGCGCAACAAGATCGTCCAAGGCCGCATTGACAAGCGCCTTAAGGAACTGAGCCTGATCGACCAGCCCTACATCAAAGACTCGTCAATTACCGTTGATGAGCTGGTCAAACAAACCGCTTCCCGCCTCAATGAGAATGTCAAGGTGCGGCGTTTTGTCCGCTTTGTGGTTGGGGAAGATCTGGGCGGAGAAGAACAAGGGGATGCAGGTTGATCGCGATATCGAGTTCCTCGAAGCGGCGATCGCCCAGATGGTGCAGCGTCAAGAAGAGCTACAACATACCTACCTGCGGGCGATCGCCCCGGCTTTAAAGCGTCACCTTTTCCAGGCAGTATTCCAGCGCTGCACCCAAGCCGACCCCGCTGCCTTTTTGGCTCTGGGTATTTCGGATCGCCACGCACTCCAGCAGGAACTACAACGGATTGGAGAGCAAGCTGCCCAGGATATGATCGCCCGTGCCCCGGTTGCCGATAGCGTCGATGGGGCATTGGCTGAAGTTCTGACCCAAGCCCTGGGTCGGAGCCAGGAATTACTGCGCCAGTATGGCATTGGCACCCCAGAGATGGAGCTAAAGCTAGCACCCCTAGAAATCGAAACGGGCGATCGCACCCTCATGGCACTGAGGGGGGAACTGCGCGTCCTTGCCTCTCGCCATGCCCAGCATCAGGAGCAGCTCCGTAAAAAGCAGCGGTTAAAAATGGTGCTCACCGCCGAAGCCGCATGGCACGCCACCTGGGTTAAGCCCGACGACAAGGAACCTCCAACCAACGCCCTAAACCAGCCCCAGCTTGCTGCTGACCACGTAGACCCCACCCAGAAGAATAGCAACTCCTAGGAACTTGACCACCACCGAGGGCAGCGATCGCTGCACGAAACCCGTTCCTGCTAGCCCTGCCCCATGGAGCAGTGTCGTTGCAGAGACAAAGCCAAGGGCATACTCCCAGGCACTGCCAACGGCAGGCATTTCCGCACCGTGGGCATAACCGTGGAATAGGGCTGCGCCCCCGGCAATGGGAACCCCAGACCAAAAAGGTAGGGGACGCCCCCAGGAAATCAGAGCCCCAAAAATAAAGATAGAGGTCACAATCCCCTGCTCTATGAATAAAAACCCCGGAGCAACGATCCCCACGACTCCCCCGACAACCATCAACGCCACAAAGGCAGCGGGAAAAAGCCATCGAGCCCTGCCACCCATCTGTGCCGCCCAGATCCCCACGGCGACCATTGCTAAAATATGATCCAAGCCTCCGAGGGGGTGCAGAATGCCGCTGACGAAATTAGCTTCAACATCGCCCTCAGGATGGGCATAGGTGATCGCCGGCAACAGACTGGACACCAACAGCATCAGCACATGGCGAACCTGGCGCTTCATTTTCATGACCTCTACCCTCTAACGAAACATAATGCTAACGGATGTATCCTCGTGCACCCGCCAAATCGTTTCACCCAACAAATCAGCCACCGAGAGTACCCGCAGTTGGGGAAAATAGCAATCGGCGCCAACGGGAATGGAATTGGTCACGATTACTTCCTCAAAAATACCGCTGGCCAAGCGTTCCAGAGCCGGCGGTGAAAAAACCGCATGGGTGGCACAGGCGTAAACATGTTTGGCACCCTGCTGGCGCAGCAGTTTTGCTGCTTCCGTAATCGTACCTGCTGTGTCAATCATGTCATCCACCAACACTGCCGTTTTACCCGCCACATCCCCTACCACATTCAGCACCTCGGCCACGTTGTGGGATTGCCGACGTTTATCAATAATGGCCAGGGGGGCATCGTTCAATTTCTTAGCAAAGGAGCGCGCCCGCACCACGCCACCCACATCCGGCGATACCACCACCAAGTCAGAAAGTTGCTTCTTCAGTAAGTACTCCAGCAGCACGGGTGCCCCAAAAACATGGTCGCAGGGAATGTCAAAATAGCCCTGGATTTGCGCTGAGTGCAGATCCATCGCCAGCACCCGATTGGCTCCCGATTGGACGATCAGATTGGCCACCAGCTTAGCTGTAATCGACTCGCGCCCCGCAGT
This sequence comes from Cyanobacteria bacterium UBA999, assembly GCA_002291895.1. Classification (GTDB taxonomy): domain Bacteria; phylum Cyanobacteriota; class Cyanobacteriia; order Pseudanabaenales; family Pseudanabaenaceae; genus UBA999. The sequence continues at coordinate 3,762 of DBAX01000131.1, read as the reverse complement.
TTTCCGGTCGGCGCGGGCGTAGCCATAGTAGGGCAGCACCGCCGTAATTTGGCGTGCCGAAGCTCGACGGCAGGCATCAATCATAATCAGTAGCTCCGTCAGGTGGTCGTTCACCGGACGGCACGTGGGCTGAATGAGATAAACATCGCAGCCACGGATCGATTCTTGAACCTGAACGTACACCTCACCATCGGCAAAGCGCTTGCGCACCATGGGGCCCAAGCCCATTCCCAAGTAGCGGGCGATCTCCTCCGCTAGGGGAACATTGGCAGAACCAGAAAAAAGCCTCAATCGAGGATCGGCAGATGCAACGATCGGCAGCTTGGTTGCAGAAGATGGTGCAAGGGGTTGTATAGCCACTGATTTTTCTGAACTCCAGGATAATGGCACAACTCAATTGTCACCGATTCTCAGAACGAAGCGTTAGTTTTTAAGCTCAAAACATGGCTAGCGGGGAGGGCGGCGGCGCTGCAAAAAGTCCGGAATATCAAGACCGGGCTTACTGATCTTGATTTCCGGAGCCAGAGCCATCGGTGCGGAGGGGGCGGGCTTGGGAAGGTTGGGCGGTTGGGGAGCGGGTGGCGCTTTCTTGAGCTGCGGTGGCAAAGCGGAGGAACTTTTGGGCGTAAACCCTGTAGCAATCACGGTAATCCTGATTTCGCCTTCCATCTTTTCATCAATCACTGCCCCAAAGATGATGTTGGCGTTAGGATCTACCACTTCGTAGATAGTTTCAGCCGCAGCATTGACTTCGTGGAGCGTTAGGTCGCTTCCGCCAGTGATGTTGAAAACAACGCCGTTGGCACCCTCAACCGAAGTTTCCAATAATGGCGACGAAATGGCGGTCATGGCCGCTTCCCGCGCCCGCGACTTGCCCGAACCCATGCCAATGCCCATCAGCGCCGAACCGGCATCTGCCATTACCGCCCGCACATCGGCAAAATCGACATTCACCAACCCTGGAATGGTAATGATGTCCGAAATCCCCTGCACCCCCTGCCGCAAAATGTCGTCCGCCACTCGGAACGCTTCCTGCACCGGGGTATGCTCGGCGATCGCCGACAACAGGCGATCGTTGGGGATGGCAATCAGGGTATCCACGCGGCTTTGCAACGCATCCAAACCCTCATCGGATTGATGCAACCGGCGTTTTCCCTCGAAGGCAAACGGCTTGGTCACGATCGCCACCGTGAGGGCCCCCGCCTCTTTGGCAATTTCCGCCACAATGGGCGCGGCACCGGTGCCGGTTCCGCCCCCCATCCCCGCCGTAATAAATACCAGGTCGGCGCCGTCGATCGCCCGGGCAATGTCTTCCCGCGACTCTTCGGCGGCTTTCTGACCAATGGCGGGGTTGCCACCCGCACCAAGCCCCCGTGTCAGCTTTTGCCCCAGTTGAAAGCGGTGACTGGCGGAAGATTGCAACAACGCTTGGGCATCGGTGTTGAACGACCAGAACTCCACCCCGGTTAACTCACTGGCAATCATCCGGTTGACCGCATTGCCGCCCCCCCCACCGACACCAATTACCTTGATGCGGGCAACGCTGCCTAGGGTGATGTTGTCCAAATCGCCATCCATTGCCATGGGTTTTGCGTGGTTACGGGGGCCGTTGACGTAAATTCCCGGATTCATTTCCTTCTCTACTGGGTGCGCTGGGTTTGCGGGTGGCTCGCCCGGGGGCAAAACCGTTGCTGGCTCCGTGGGAAAGTCGGTAGCGGCGATCGGGGACAGATCCCCCATCAGACAGCTCTCAGTAGGTGCCTTGGCATCTGCGGGTACATCCGTACAGGCACCGGTACAAGCATCCGTAACCGCATCCAGAGACGCATTGGGTGCATCGATAGGTACCGACGGTGCCCTTGTGTTTCCCATCGCGCTGCCAGTGATGCTGGGAGCAGTGTCTCCCCCAGTTGGCTCAAGCATACCTTCATCCCACATCTGCTTGACACCTAAAACTGTACGTTATTTACGCTTTTTGGCGTAGTCAGCGTTTGGTTAGCGTTTAGTCAGCATTTAGTCAGCGTTTAGCTAGCGCTTTGACTTGACGGCCTTAAAGGCGTACCTGCGTTAGGTTTCAGGAGTTAGGTTTCAGGTAGAAGAATCCCAGGGAAACATTTGGGATGCACCCAATTATAGGGGGTTCTTGGTCGCCCACCGCATTTTTGCGCACAGAATCCTCCGTCAGGACGTTGGTTTGGTCATCTCTTCTTTACATCTGCACTTCTTTACATCTGCACTATGGAAAAGCCTGGATTGGGCCAAACCGGGGCAGGGCCCCGGCGAGGGATTTTTCAAGGCGACAGTTTGCCGTTCGGTTTTGGGGATTTTCCTCCTTATTTGGCAGTAGCAGGCATCACGAGTAGGGGCCGGTCGGGATCGATCAAGTCCAGCACTACTCCTTTTTGCCCCAAGGCCGGCAACTGGCGGAGGCTATCGAGTTTTTGCAGTTGGCGCTGCAATTGCTCGGGCTGAAAGCTACCGCACCGCACGATCGCCCCGCTGTGCAGGGTCAAGCGGAAATCGGCGGGGTCACGGGCATCCACCTCAATAATTTCGACCGGACTGCGTTGCAAGCGATCGTACAGTTGGGGCCACACCTGTTGCCGAAAAGTCCCATCGGCCAACAACGTGAGTTTGGGCCATTTGCTGGCGCGGTAGGTTTGGGGGTCGAGCCACACGCCTTCGGCATCCACGGCCCCAACCCGTCCTTGGTACGGGAAGCGGGCCACCGGCTGTCGTTCGGCAATGTCAACCACCAGCTTGGCGGGAAACAACTGCCGGTGTACGCTGGCGCTCCGCACCGGCCCCAGTGCCTGTACTTGCTGGGTCAAGGCTTTCGGATCGATCCGAAAAATGAGCCGTGGCGAAGTGATCCCCAGGGTATTTTGGATGAGGGGGGTGGGAATGGCTTGATTGCCGCGTACTTCAATTTGCTGCCGATCGCGCAGCACCCATTCCGGGCGATGGGCTAACCAGTAGGCGCCAGCGGCCAGGGTACCAAAAGCACAGAGTTGCCAAAAAAACACCAAGGCCTGACAGCGTTGCTGCTGGCGACGCTGGCGGCGGCGGGCCCCGTAATCAATGGCAAAAACATCAAGCTCTGGGTTGGAAGCTTCCAAACGGGGTTTCGGGGGAGCAGCCGTCATCATTGCGCAAACGGAACCGAAGGATTGGTTTATGTTAAGGGCAATGGTACTCGTTTACAGGTCAGGGGAGGAAGGACTGCTGTGAAATTGACGCTCCAAACGGGCCACAATTTCTTCGCGACTGGTCTGGGCCAAAATGCGGTCGGTCGGACTGAGGCGAGGGGCGCTGGTTTCGCCGTTGCCCCGGAGGGTACCCAACGCCTTGGCAAAAAAGAAAGCCGCGCCGGCAATCAGAGCCAAGGAAATGACGAGGTATAAAGCGGCAAATAACATGGCCTTTCCGCAATGTAAAAGTGCAATTCATCCCCAAACATAGTTGACCCTTGCCCGTTTTTCAACGGCAACCCCATCGGACCCCATCGACACCGTCGCCGCCAAGCTCCCCCGCCGTGGGCTTTCCAGCAGGATGGGCTCCCTTGGCTTTTGCGATCGAAATCCAATTTTGTTGCGGTTTGTTGCAAAATTGGCCGATGATTTGTTTCGATATCTTTAGAATGTCTCTAAAAATAGAGAAGAACATCGCCCCCATCCCAGTGGCTTCGTGATCCGGGCGTTCCTGTGAGACGACTTGCCGCTGGTATAGACAGGCTGTTTAAGATATAGTCGTTTCGGATAG
>DBAX01000039.1 GCA_002291895.1 Cyanobacteria bacterium UBA999 | reverse complement strand
GGCGGTGGGGGTGGCGGTGGGGGCGGAGGTGATGACGGATTGGTTTGCCCCAGGCTTGCGTAGCAGTGGGGAAGCAGGTCTGGCCATCCGGGCGATCGCCATCGAGCAACTGCGGATCATGGCCCCAATGGCGGTATTGGCGGGGCTGATTGGGGTGGGGTTTGGCTCCCTGAATGCCACAAATCAATACTGGCTGCCGGCGGTTAGCCCCCTGCTATCTAGCTTGGCCGTGCTGGTCGGGGTGGGCGGGTTGGTGCTGTTCCTAGGCGATCGCGTGGTTTTACCCGAGTACGCATTGCTGGGCGGACGGGTTTTGGCCTACAGCACCCTAGTGGGGGCCGGAGCGCAGTGGTTGATCCAAGTGTGGGCCCAGTGGCGATCGGGGGTGGGGAGCTTGCGCTGGCGCTGGCAGTGGCGGCATCCGGGGGTGCAGGAGGTGCTGCGGGTGATGGTGCCGGCGACGCTGTCTTCGGGAACGCTGCAAATCAATGTTTACACCGACCTATTTTTTGCTTCCTATCTGCCGGCGGCGGCCTCCGCTCTAGGCTATGCGGGGCTGCTGGTGCAGACACCCCTGGGTCTTGTGTCCAATGTGATTTTGGTGCCCCTGTTTCCGGTGCTGTCCCGCTTAGCGGCTCCAGAGGACTGGCCGCAGCTCAAGGATCGGATTCGCCAGGGGTTGTGGCTCACGGGTCTGTGCATGATGCCCCTCGGTGCCCTGATGATGGTGCTAGCCCAGCCGATTGTGGCCCTGGTGTACGAACGCTATGCCTTTGGCGGGGAAGCGACCCAGATGGTGGCGGCGGTGCTGGTTGCCTACGGCTTGGGGATGTTTGTCTACCTGGGGCGCGATGTGCTGGTGCGGGTCTACTATGCCCTGGGGGATGGGGAGACTCCGTTTCGCATCAGTGTGGTCAATATTCTGTTGAACGGGCTGCTGGATGCGGTACTGGTGCAGGGCTTGGGCGCGCCCGGGCTGGTACTGGCCACGGTGGGGGTCAATGTTTTTTCCATGGTGTGGTTGGCGGTGGGGCTGCATCGCCGCCTGGGAGGGATGGATTGGGGGGGGCGATCGCTCCTGGGGTTGGCCGTGGCTAGTGGGGCCACAGCGGTGGTGAGTTGGTTGGGTTTGTCGGCAGTGGAGTCCGTGCTGCCAGGACAGGCTTGGTGGGTGCGGGGACTGCATTTGATAATCGCCGGAGGAGTGGGGCTTGGCGTCTACGGTGCCTTGGTCGGCCCGGGGGCCTGGCGGCGTTTGCGGCGGCAATGAGAACTTGGGGCTATACTGTCTGTAACTGTTTGCCCTCCATGATGTGACATATGTTGGAGTCAACGCCATACCAAACCCTAGGTGTTCGAGAAGATGCTTCCTACGAGGAGATCCGCGATGCGCGTGATCGCCTGCTGACGGCCACCGAGGGTGATGAGTCCCAGCAGGAGTCCATTGAGTCGGCCTACGATGCAATTTTGATGGATCGGCTCCGTGCTCGTCAGGAAAACCGGATTAAGGTGCCCGATCAGATTCGCTACCCCGAGCGGCTGTCTGCTTCTTTTGTGACCAACATGAAGATGCAGGCGGCGGAGCGGCGCTTTAGCTGGGTATGGCGGTGGCTAGATCGTCCTCCCCTGCGGGAACTGCTGATTACCTCGGGGGTGTTTGCTGGGCTGGGGTTGCTGGCGCTGTTTACCCCACTACAGCCTACGACCAATTTGGCGATCGCCCTGCTGGTCAGCATTATTCTGCTTACCCGGAAGGAACGGAAGTTTGGACGGGCCCTGTTGCTAGCCTTTACGGCTCTGGCGGTGGGATTTGCCAGTGCCTGGGTTCTAGATCTGCTGCGCCTTTCCGGGGGATTTTGGCCAAGCCCCATCCAGGTGGTGACCATTCTTCTTTGGCTGTGGCTGGTGACGGTTTTTGGTCGCTAGTTGCGGCGCAACCGCAGGAGACGCTGTTGGGTTTCCTGCACCCAAGTCCTGTTGTTTTGCTGTTGGTAAAACGTTTGGGCCCGAATAAATGCCTCTTGGGCCTGCGCCCGCCGTCCCTGGGATTCATGGAGAGCGCCGAGGGTGAAATGGGCATCGGCATAGGTGGGGCGCAACTGGATCGCCTGCTGCAGGTGGGTCAGCGCTGCTTCAGGTCGCTGCTGGAGGTAGCGGGCCGCCCCTAGGTTGTAGTGGGCTTCGGGATAGGTGGGATTGAGCCGCAGGGCCGTTTCGTAGAGGGCGATCGCCCCCTCCAAGTCCCCCAACTCTTGGCGCAGGCGCCCCAGGTGGTACGAAGTAGCAGCATCGTTGGGATTGAGTTGCTGTGCCCGCTCCAAAGCTGCCACGGCCTGCTGGGTTTGGTTCTGCTTGGTGTAAACCAAGCCTAGGTTGTAGTGGGCGGTGGCCAGTTGGGGATCGAGGGCGATCGCCCGTTGCAGGCTTTGCTGGGCCTGGGGCAAATTGTTAACCTGCAGCCACGCCGCCCCCAAGTTGCTAAATCCCATGGCGAACTTTGGCGCCAGGCGTGTCGCCCGCTGAAACGCAAAAATGGCTTCCTGCACCTGACCGGTGGCCACAAGGGCCAATCCCAAATTGTAGTGGGCGGGCATCAGTTCCGGATCCTTGGCGATCGCCCGGCGAAATACAGCGATGGCCCCAGACGGATTCCCCAACCGCACAAACGCATTGCCCCGCACCACGAGCTGCTCCGCCGTTTCCTCCTTCACAATTGCCGAATTGGCCGTTGCCGAAGTTCCGAGCGGCAGCACCGTCAAACCCAATGCCCACAGCCATCCTGACCCTGTACCCATACCTTTCCCCGGCACAACGTGGCTGCAGTATAGCAAATCCTCCCCTGGGAAATATTGCGCCCCGTGTCATTCTGGGTTGACCCCGAACAAATTGGGCTAAGATCCTAACGCGCAAATTTTATAGGGAACGACTATGGTTGCTTGGGAAGAAGAACTCACCCAGTGGGGTGATCGCATCATTGCCGGTGGATGCCTCACCCGGGACGAAGCTCTTACCCTGACCCAGCGCACCCAGCCGGAGGAAGTGCTGTTCCTCTGTGCAGTGGCAGATCGCGTTCGCCAAGCCCGCTGCGGTGCCGTCGTCGATCTCTGTAGCATTACCAACATCAAATCCGGCGCCTGTTCCGAGAATTGCAGCTTCTGCTCCCAGTCCGCCCACCATCCCAGCGCGCCGATCTATGGCCTCAAACCTACGGCCGAAATCGTGGCCGAAGCCAAAGCCGCCGAAGCCGCCGGAGCCCAACGGTTCTGTCTCGTCAGTCAGGGGCGGGGCTTGAAATACAACAGCCCCAAGTCCGCAGAATTCACCCAAATCCTCGACGCCATTGCCCGGATCCAGGCCGAAACCCAGGTACAACCCTGCTGCGCCCTAGGGGAGGTCACGGCCGAGCAGGCGATCGCCCTGAGAGAGGCAGGCGTGACCCGCTACAACCACAACCTAGAGTCCTCTGCGGCTTTTTATCCCCAGGTGGTGTCCAGCCACACGTGGCAAGATCGCGTCGATACCATCCGCAACCTCAAAGCCGCTGGCATCCAAGCTTGCTCCGGCGGCATTATTGGCATGGGGGAATCCTGGGAAGATCGCATTGATATGGCCCTGGCCCTGCGGGATCTGGCGGTAGAGTCCATTCCCATCAATCTGCTGAACCCTAGACCGGGTACGCCCCTGGGCGATCGCCCCAAACTGGATCCCTACGAAGCACTCCAGGCGATCGCCATTTTTCGGCTCCTCCTTCCCGACCGTATTCTGCGCTACGCTGGCGGCCGGGAAGCGGTGATGGGGGAACTGCAAGCCCTCGGACTCCAGGCGGGAATCAATGCGATGCTGATTGGCAACTATCTTACGACCCTAGGGCAGCCCCCCGAAGCCGATCACGCCATGCTGGCCCGTCTTGGACGCCAAGGGGGCAATGCTCCGGTGCCCACCACCTAATGCCCTGGTACCTGCGCATCCTCTGGGCGTTTGTCGGACTTCTGCTGACCATAGGCAGCACCTTTATGCGTCCTGCGCTCCTGCTTCCCAGCTTCGGCGTGGATGGACAGACCCTACAGCAGGTCAGCGTGACGTTCCAGATTGGTGCCGTTCTGTTTACGGGCTGCATGGGCGGGCGGTATGTAGCCCTAGGCACCCAGGCGGCCTACCTTACCCTGGGGCTTAGTGGGGCTGGGGTTTTTTACCAGGGGGGCGGTCTGGAGTACTGGCGATCGCCTGCCTTCGGTTACATTCTGGGATTTTTGCCCGCCGCCTATATCTGTGGGCACTTGGCCCTCAGCCGTCCCCGTAGCCTTGAACGCCTAGCCCTCAGTTGTTTGGCAGGGCTGGGGGCGATCCACGCGGTGGGCATGGTCTATCTGGCAGTGACCCGGTTCGATAACCTGACCGAGCTACGGAGTCTCCTCCTAGCCTATTCGTTCCAGACTCTGCCGGGTCAGTTGGCAGTGCTCTGCGCCACGGCCGTCACCGCCTACTTCCTCCGCCTTGTGCTGGTGTACTAATCCATCTTGGCGAGGGGGTTCTCGTCCCACAGACATCCATCGAGCACGGCCCCATCCCAATGGGCGCCTCGCACATCCGCACCGCGCAAATCCCCATCGCGCAGATCCGCTGCCGTCAAATTGGCACCCCGCAGATCGGCCCCTCGGAACGTCGAACCCTGGAGATTGGCGTTGCTAAGGTTGCTGCCGCACAGCACCGCCCCGTTGAAATTGGACTGGGACAGATCGGTGTGGGATAAATTGGTGCCCCGCAAATCGAGACCGGCAAAGCTGCGGCTGCCGCTGCTGACCCGCTCCAGCAACTGGGCGCGATCGCCAAACAGGGCCTCCAACTTTTCCTTCTGGCTTTGCAGCTCGGCATTTTCTGCCTCAAGAAACAACTGGCGCTCCTTGAGTTGGGTCACCTCCCGGGAAATCGAAAGCACCGAGTCCACCGTCCCCTGAATCCCAAACTCCGGAATCAGGAGGTTTTGGTAGTACTTCAGCCCCTCGGGTGTCTCTAGGGCATACTCAAGGGTGTGCTGGGTGCCGTCCTGCACAACCCGGGCCATCGTTCCTTCCCACAGATTTACCAACACGGGCGGCATCGCCAACTCTAGGGGTGTTTGACCAATCAGTGTTTCCCAATCTATGCCAAAGGCCCGCCCCGTAGCCGGATTGGCATAGAGGTAGCGCCCCTGGGCATCGAAGCGAGCAATGAGATCCGGGGCCATCTCCGTGAGTACCCGGAAGGTAGACTGGTGGCGCATAAGCTCGTGGCGGTCTTCCATCATCCGTAAAATCCCCAGAATTTCTCCCTCCGAGTCGTGGAGCAGGGCCGTTGAGAGGTTGACCGTCACCAAGCGGTTGCCCTTCCCTTGATGGATGATCTCCTGATTGTGGCAAGGATTGCCCGCCAGGGTCTCTAGCATCACCGACTGGAATTCGCGAATCTGGGGCTCGAGGGTTAGGGGGAGGGGTCTGCCAACTACTTCACCAGCCCGCCAGCCAAGCATCTGTTCCGCCGCTTGGTTCCAGAGCAGCACGGTGCCATCGGGAGCAATGATGTCGAGGGCTACGGGCACCGTTTTTACCACCGCCCGCAGCAGTTCATTGGCCCGCTGCAGCTCGGTTTCGGCATCGCCGCGTTCGGAAATATCTAGGCACACCCCATCGGCCACCACTAGCCCCATGGCGCTGCGGTAGTAGCGGGCGATGTCCATCACCCAGCGCTGGGTGCCATCGCGGTGCAGGATGCGAAACTCTCTGCGGAATGTGGCCAACCGCTCCCGCCCAGCTTTGACCAACGCCGTGAACTGCTCCCGATCCTCGGGATAGACGCATTCCAGGAGTCGAAACGGGTTGGCCATGGCCTGTTGGGGCGTTACCCCCGTCAGTTCGATCAGCCCATCGCTGATAAAAGATAGGGTTACCGTGTCATCGGTTTGCCAGATGAGACGGTAGAAGGTGCCGGGCATACTGGCGGCGATCGCCGTCAAGCGCAGTTCACTTTCCCGCAGGGCCAGTTCCGCCTGCTTGCGATCGGTGATGTCGCGGGAGTTAATGACAATCCCCTGGATGTTGGGATCGTGGAGCAAATTATTGCAAATCGACTGCACCTGCACCCAGTCGCCATTGATGTGGCGGTAGCGCAGCTCCACGGGGCTAAGCACGTTAGGATGCTCCAAAAGCCGCGTGACCACCTGCTGGAACCGTGGCAGGTCTTCGGGGTGCACGTACTGGACAAATTTTTTCCCGAGGAGATCCTCGCCCTGGTACCCCAACACCTTGAACGAGGCAGGGCTGCAAAATTGAATCGTCGTATCGAGATCCAAAATCGTCACCATGTCGGACGAATGTTGCATCAGGGCACGGAGCTTGGATTCGTTGCGGGCTAGGTGCCGGGAAACCCGCAACTGTTCTTCTCGCTCTGTCCGCACTTGGCGCTCCATCATATTGACCTTAGCGTTCATCTGGGCGAGGCGGATCTCCATCTGTTGGTGCGATCGCTTTAGCCCATCCTCTTTGCCCCGCCGTTCGGTAACGTCCTGGATCCACCACCGCATCCCCACCACCCGCCCATGGCCATCTCGGACACTGAGGAGGGTGAAGTAGGCATCGAAGGGCTGCCCCGTCGGGTACTGCATCCGAAACTCGATGTTTTTGAGGTTAAGCCCCCGCTGCAGTTGCCCCAAAAAGCGCTGAAACTGGGACTGCATTTCGGGAAAGACAAAACTTTCGATCTTTTGCCCGACCGGATTGGCCCCAAGGAGTACCGTCGCCGCCCGATTGGCCAAAAATATCGTCCCTTGGGCATCGGTGACAAAATAGCCATCCGGAGCCAAGTCAAATAATTGCTGATAGCGCAGTTGCTCTTCTTCTAACTGCTCGATCGCCCCCTGCAAAGATGCCAGATATTGCTCAAGTTGGGCAGTGTCCCCATTGTCCGGCAAGCGTTGCAGCAGCACCAAAGACTTTTGCAATAAGTCATGGCAGGCGTTCAGTGCCATAGGAGTCACAAAAAGAGGAGGGCGTTACGATCCTATCACCATTTTTTAATCACTCAGCGGGAACCGACGGTGCGTCTTGCATGCCGTCCGGGGCGGGGTCGGACTGAGCCACGGAAAGGAGGGGATCGATCGTCAGCAAAACATCTTGTAGGGAGATATCGGCATCGATTTGGGCGGGTAAATACTTTTGGATCATGGCTAAAATCCGTTCTGTGCCTGCGGATTTAGACAAAAAATTGGTGGCACCAGTAATCTTTGTGCGCAATCGGTCAACAAAACCATCGTTCCCAGTCAAAATAATAATGGGAATTGCCTGAAACTCCGGGATTCGGCGGATTTGGGCACATAGTTCGTAACCATTGATCACGGGCATCATCAAATCCAAAAGAATCAGATCCGGTCTTTGTTTCATCAGGGTTGGCAAGACCTGAATCGGTTCGCGAATAGCCATAAAGGCATATCCGGCACTCGTAACAATTTGCTCCAGCATGTAGCAAACGTGCTTGCTATCATCAATGCACGTTACCAAGAGGCGGTGATCGTCGGGGGCGGAGGCCCCAGGTAGGGGCGGGCGCGGGGCGATAAATTCGGGGGTTCGTAAATCCTGCACCTCTTCAAGCCCAATCAAACCGCGGTGGTAGTAGGCCATGAGGGATTGGGTGAGGCTAAACAGATCCTTCTGCATCCATTGGGCTATTTCCCGAAGAGAACGCCGTCCGTCAACCACGGTAACCAGGGTTTTGTAGGTCTGGGCCGGAGCTTCCCGCTGCAGCTGGGCTGGGCGTTTCAAGAAGGGGGCCAAGTTAGGGGAATAGTCGGAGATGCCGGCACCCCGCCAGCGCTGCCATTCTTCCGCAGCTTGATCGACCAGCGGATCCGTGGCAAACACCGTAATGGCGGCAGCAAGTTCGCCCTGTTGGTCGTGGCAGTAGTTCATCTCATGGATCGAAGCCAGTTGCACTAGGTCAAAAAGCACCTCGGTCAGAACACCTTGAATGACGGCAACGATCTGTTCCCGGGAGGCCACTTGGCGCTGAAACAGCACCGACAGCACCAAATAGTCCCAAATGTCGTGGCGATCAGATTCGCGCAGGGAAACCTGGGACGGATCGATCTGCAGCCCCTGCTGGTTGAGGTGCCGCCGCCACCGCCGCACCCGGTGCACCCCTCCCGTGGCCCACACCAGGCGGCCAACCAGGTAGTAGACCCGCCAAATTTGCCCCTTTGCACTTTGCACCTCCAGTGTGCCGGAAAAGTGCCGGTGGCTGTAGCCTTTGAGCTGCTCTACGAGACTATGGACTGCCAGGTTGTCCGTATCCATGGGCGGCGTGGGTGCATTCACCACTATCCTATAGCACAATGGAAGGATCCCACGCCGACGGCTCAGGAGGTCAGCAGGGGGCTGTCCAGGCGTTGCAGTTGCTGAACCAAGAGGCTAAGGAAGAGCCCGACATCGGTCACCACGCCCACGGATTCGATGGAGCCGCGATCGGCTAGTTTGGTCACAACGGCTGGGTTGATATCAACGCACACCATCTTGACTCCCGCTGGGGTCATGTTGCCCACGCCAATGGAATGGAGCATCGACGAGAGCATCAAGATGACATCGGCGGCACGGATGAGCTCGGCGTACTGCTGCTGCGCGGCAATGAGATCCATGACCGTATCGGGCAGGGGACCATCATCGCGAATGGAGCCCGCTAGGACGAAGGGCACCTCACCCCGGACACATTCGTACATAATGCCGGAGGTTACCAATCCGGCGGCCACGGTCTGGGCAATGCTGCCATGGCGACGGACGGTGTTGATCACTTTGAGATGGTGTCGGTGCCCCCCGGGAACGCTTGTGCCCCGCTGCATATCTACGCCTAGGGAAGTGCCCATCATGGCCTGCTCTAAATCATGGACGGCGATTGCATTTCCGCCCAGTAGGGCCTGCACGTAGCCTTCGCGAATTAGATAGGCAAGATGGGGGGCACCACCGGTATGCACCACCACGGGCCCCGCTGTGACTACGGTACGACCACCGCGATCGCGCACCTGACGCAGCTCCCAGGCAATCTGCTCCACAATCAATTCCACCCGCCGCTCGCTGGAGACGCCGGCACCCATAAAGGAAAATTCCTCTTTTTTCTCCCGTTGCTCTGGGCGATGGGCCGTGCGAATTCCCTCAATACCCACAACCACGCGATCGCCCACCTGCAGATCCCGCAACAACGAACAGGTGGCCGTTACCTGTCCTCCCCGATCCTGCACTACGATTGCCCCATCCATGCGCTGGCGATCGCACCGGATCCAACGCCCCTGCACCCGCACTTCCGTGGGATAGATATTTGTCACGTAGAAGTCATCGGGGGCCACGCCATCGAGGGTAACCTCCTCCAACTGGGCATCCTGCACTTCCGGCAGGTAGGCCCCAATCTCGATCAACTGGCTCATGATGGTACCCATCACGACCGCCGAAGGTGCAGAAACGCGAATCCTAGCCTGGGATGTGCTCTGGCGCTGGGTTCCCAGCCTAAACTCGAGCACCTGAAAGCTGCCCCCCGCATCCACTACCACGTCCAGGGCCCGGTTGATCAGCCCCGAATCTAGGAGATGCCCAGCCATTTGAATCACTCGGGACTCAATCGTGACGCCATCGCCGTGGGTTGGGCTCAGGGGTTCCGTTACCCGCAGGGTCAAGCACTTTGCTGCCCCCCCCGCCTTGAGAAATTCCGTAAGAGGCGTCTGCACCACCTGGAATCCGGCGGCCTCCAGCTGCCTGTGCAGATCCGCTGAGATTCGGTTCAACACAATTGTGTCCCCCACGTTCACCGCATTGCAGGCAAAGTTAATCGCATCCGCTTCGGCGATCGCAATTCTCTTTTCCGGGGGCACCCGCATGGTAATCAACTGGTTGGAATAGGAATCAAACGCTGGCGGGTAGTACAACAAATAGCCCCGGGAGAGGGGACAAAAACATGTATCCAAGTGGTAAAACCGACTATCGATCAGTCGCAGGGACAACACCTCCACCCCCAGCCATTTAGCCAGCAGCGGGTGGGCATCCAACTCCGAGCGAAAGCCATAGCCTGCCCACAGCCACTGTCCTTCCCGATCTAAAAGGGCATCCCCCGCCCCTTCAAAGGGCAGTTCCGGCGGCAACTCAAACACCTCAAACCCCTGGGACAAAAACCAATCCTTGAAGAAAGGCTCCTCCCCCTGCCGTTCCGGGTGCAAAAAGCGACTCAGCACCACCTTGCGCTCCACCACCAAACCAGCATTGGCGGTAAACACCATATCGGGCCAGCCCTGCTGGGGCGGCACTAAATTAACGATCGCCATCTCCTTCAGAATCTGATACAGCCCCTGCCACTGGAGATGGGCTCGCTCCTTGCTAGACCGGTGTACGTTGCCTTCCATCCATGGATTAATGACATAGTCCACATCGTAGAAATCGGGCGCACACATCAGGTAACGCAAGTCGGAGCGATCTGTAGGAGCAGAGGTCATAGGGCACACAAAAACAGTTCGGTGTGACCCATCCTATCCCTTTCGGGAGATCCCAGAACCACCTGTTAGCGCTTCTTGACAAACTTTCCCCGCCCCTAGGGTCAGCAAGACATAACACGTGCCCTAGTAACGGGCAGCAAGCCTACGGCAGAATGCTAGAGTGAAAGGATGTCAAACTAAGGATCAGCATGGCAGTTGGCGAATACAAACCCGGATTAGAAGGCATTCCTGCAACCCAGTCCAACATTAGCTTCATCGACGGGCAAGTTGGCCTTTTGGAATATCGGGGCATTCGAATCGAGGAACTCTGTCAGCACAGTAGCTTTCTAGAAACCTGCTACCTGCTCGTATTCGGGCAATTACCCACCGCAGGCGAACTCAAGACCTTTGAAGAGCACGTCCTGCTGCGTCGCCGCCTCAAGTATCCCATCCGGGACATGATCAAATCCTTTCCCGACAATGCCCCACCCATGGATGCCCTGCAAACCTGCGTATCCGCCCTAGGCATGTTCTATCCCCTCACCGAACTGCACGACCAGGAATACATCTACCAGGCTACGCTGCGGCTACTGGCCAAGGTGCCCACCATGGTGGCCGCCTTTCATTTGATGCGCCAGGGTAACGATCCCGTGATGCCCCGCGACGACCTGGGCTACTCAGCCAATTTTTTGTACACGCTCAATGAAAAGGAACCCGATCCCCTCGCTGCCCGTGTGTTTGATGTCTGCCTGATTCTCCACGCCGAACACACCGTCAACGCTTCGACCTTTGCGGCTCTGGTCACCGCCTCCACCCTGACCGACCCTTACATGGTCATGTCCTCAGCTGTCGGCACCCTTGCCGGCCCCCTCCACGGCGGTGCCAATGAGAAGGTGATGCACATGCTGGCGGAAATTGGCACCATCGATCGCATTCCTGCCTATCTCGATGGCAAAATCACCCGCAAGGAAAAAATTATGGGCTTCGGGCACCGCGTCTACAAGGTCAAGGATCCCCGGGCCACGGTGCTACAGGGGCTAGCGCAACAGCTTTTTGACAAGTTTGGGCACGACCCCTACTACGACCTAGCCGTAGAGCTAGAGCGCCAAGTCAACGAGCGGCTAGCCGGCAAGGGGATCTATGCCAATGTGGATTTCTACTCGGGCTTGGTCTACAAAAAACTGGGGATCCCCGAAGACTTGTTCACCGCGGTCTTTGCGATCGCCCGAACCCCCGGATGGCTGGCCCACTGGAAGGAACAACTTTCCGACAATCGACTATTTCGCCCCACCCAGGTCTACACCGGACAGCACAACATCGCCTATGTCCCCATTGAGCAACGTTAGGAGCCCGGCCCGCTTCTGCTAAAATGGATGGGTATTTACGCTTGGTTGCCTTTCATGATGCCTTCTGACCTGCTGCGACGACGTGCCAATGTTTTGGGTCTGCAAGTGATTAGCAAAGCCAATGGCACTCGGCTAGGCATCATTACTCAATTGTGGCTGGATATGGATCAGCGGCAAATCGTAGGGTTTACGGTGGCCGAACGCTACATTCCTGGTACCCCCATTGGCATTGGGGAGACGTTTTACATGGCCCTCGAGCGCGTAGATCTGTTGGGTCCCGATGCCCTGCTTGTGGCTAATGATGCAGTTTTGGAAGATATTTTGGTCTCGGAGCGCTATACCGCCCTGATGGGGGATGAAGTGGTTACGGAGTCCGGGGAACTGCTGGGGCGGGTACGGGATTTTCAGTTTGACTCCCGCACAGGCGAGATTCAGCACTTAATCATTGCCTCAGTGGCCAATCCTGTGGTTCCGGCGGCGCTGATCAGCACCTACGAAGTCGATGTCAACGAAATCATTGCCGTGGGTCGGGAACGCATCATTGTGACCGAGGGCATGGAAGACCGCCTCGTACAAATTACCAAGGGGCTCCTGGAGCGGCTCGGTCTGGGCAAAGCGCCCTGGGAGGATGAATTTGAGGATGATTACTTCCCTACGAGAACCGTGTCGGATAATGCCCTTGGGGCCGGCTCCCGCAGCAGTTCCTACAGTGCCCCGCCAGCCAGTCGCCCCACCTATCGCCGGGAGGAAGCCTGGGAAGAACCGGAGGACAACTGGTCTGAGGAACGCCCTGCCGCCCGTCGGCGATCGCCCGAACCCCGCATCGAACCCCGTCCCGCACCCAAGCCGATCATCCCCCCCGCCGATGACTACGACGAGCTGGAGCCTGAGGAATACACGCCCCGCTCCCGTCGCTACGCTGAGGATGCCAAACAGCAGATCCGTGAAGCTTGGGGGGAACCCCGGGTACCGGAGAGCAGCAAGCAGCGCTATGAAGAACCCCTAGAAGAGGAGTTGTAATTGCGGGTTTACTCCTATCCCGCCCTCCAGCAGGGGGTGCTGGTGCGGCGCTATCAGCGTTTTTTTGCCGAAGTGGCTCTGGCTACGGGTGAACGCATCACCGCCCATTGCCCCAACACGGGTTCCATGACCGGTATCTGCACCCCTGGAAGCTCGGTGTGGGTTTCCTTCCACGACGATCCGAAGCGGAAGCTGTCTTGGACGTGGGAGATGATTCAAGTCCACGACACCTGGGTGGGGGTCAATACGGGACTGCCCAACCGGGTGATTGGGGCCATGCTAGCGGCGGGGCAAATTCCTGAGCTTGGGCCCGTAGCTCAAGTGGCGCGGGAGGTGCCCTACGGTGCAGAGCGCAGCCGCATTGATTTTGTGGTCTACAACCCCGAGGGGCTGCCCACCTATGTGGAGGTGAAAAATACCACGTGGAGTCTGGGCGATCGCGCTTTGTTTCCCGATACGGTGACGACGCGGGGACAGAAACATATCCGGGAGTTGATGCTGCTTCGGGAGCAGGGGATCGCCACAGCCTTGATTTTTTTTATCAACCGAGCCGACTGCACCACCTTTGCCGCTGGTGCCACCGCCGATCCGGAGTACGGCCGCCTGCTGGTCGAGGCTTTTGCCCGGGGGGTGATGGTGTTGCCCTGTCGTTTTGCGGTTTCGCCCACGGAAATTAGCTATCTGGGGGTAGTTCCTTTCCATGGGGTCTGAGGTGGTTTGGATCTTACTGCTGGGGCTCCTAGGACGCGGTGCGATCGCCTGGTTCCTGCCGCCAGGATTTGACGAAGCCTACTACACGGGCTACGTGCGCCACTGGCAAATGTCCTATTTTGACCATCCCCTGCTGGTGGGTTGGGTTACGGGGCTAGGCGTAGTCCTCACGGGGGATGTGACCCAGTTTTCGATCCGCATCGGCACCCTGCTGCTGTTTACCGGCAGTTTGTATTTTCTGTACCGCACCAGTTGCCACTTGTTTGACCCGGCCACGGGGCGGCTGACCCTTCTCATTACCAGCTTGGTGCCCTTTTTTGGCGTGGGGTTTGGGGTCCTAACCCTACCCGATAGCCCCCTGATGTTTTTTTGGAGTGCCTGCCTCTGGCTAGCGAGCGTAGAGTTTTTCCCAACCTCCGAGGAGCAACCCTACCGCCCCACGGCTCGGGTGGTGGCGATCGCCGCTTTGGTGGGTCTGTCCTGCCTGGGGAAATACCATGGTTTCTTACTGGGTTTGGGGTTGGTGTTGTTTTGCCTCCTCAGTCCACCCCATCGTCAGGTGTTCCGTTCGGGCTGGCTCTGGGGGGCGATCACCGTCTTTGCCCTTGTCCTAAGCCCCGTGGCGATCTGGAATGCGCAACACGATTGGATATCCTTCCGCTTTCAGGGGGCCCGCGCCATCCCCGATGGTGGCTATCGCGTCGGCGATCTGCTTTTAACTTTTTTAGTGGGCGTGGCCTATCTCTTTCCCAGTTTTGGCTTCCCCCTGTGGTGGACGCAGGTACGCCAACTGGGGCGCTGGGGCGATCCCAAATATCTCTGGATTCTCTGCCTTTCCCTCCCCATCTATGGCGGCTTTACGCTTATGGGGGGCTACCGCCAAGTTTTGCCCAGTTGGCCGATGCCCGGTTACTTTGGGGCGATGCTGTGGCTCGGACATCAGATGGCGATCGCCCAGTCCCGTCACCCGCGATTGATCCGACGATGGCTTGTGGCTTCCGGGAGCACCATTGCCGCCCTGTTGCTGGTCGCCCTCCTCCACGTGCGCTTTGGACTCATTCAAAGGGATGGGGTTGGGGCGATCGCCGGCGGCGTTTGGGCCCCAGCGGATGATCCTTCCACCCAACTGATCGATGTTGCCCAGGTACGGGCCGCCTTTCAGACGGCTCCGTGGCGCGAAGTCCTCGACCAAGTCGATTTTGTGTTCAGTAATAATTTCTTCTTTGCCGGGCAGATGATGATGGCCCTCGGCTCCATCACAGATAAACCGATTACCTGCTTCGACACCGATATCCGCGGCTTTGCCTACTGGTCGCGAGCCCAGGACTTTGTCGGCCGAGAAGGCCTCTACCTCACCAGCGATCAATTTCAGTATTTCGATCAACGGGCGATCGCCGACCTAGCAGCATTAGGGGAAACCAATCCCGCCTGGCAATTGGGCCCCGAGCAGCGTCTGCCCGCCGTCCAAATCTATCGCACGTTCTTCCAAGATGTTGTCGCCCTGGGGCAGATTCCCATTCGGCGGGCTGGCGGCACCGTGCAAACCGTGCGTGTCTATCGGGCGACCAACCTCCAGCGCCCCTACCCCCGTCCCTACGGCTATCCCTAGGCGCGCAAAGGGCAATCTGCGCTATCCTTAAAGACCAAGGTCAACATTAAGACTATGGACAAAAAATACCGACTGATCACCCGCAGCGACTTCGATGGAGTTGTCAGCGCCGTTTTGCTCCGCGAGCTCGACCTCATCGACGAGATTAAATTTGTCCACCCCAAGGACATGCAGGATGGCAAGATTGTCGTTTCCGAGGGGGACATCACCGCCAATTTGCCCTATGTTGCTGGCGTGCACCTGGCCTTCGACCACCACTTTAGCGAATCCCTCCGCGTTTTTGATACCCCAGACAACCACGTCATCGAAGCGAGTGCCCCATCGGCGGCCCGCGTGATCTATAACTACTACGGCGGTCGCCGCAAGTTTGGCAACATCTCCCAAGAAATGATGGATGCCGTAGATAAATCCGATTCAGCGCAATTTACCCTCGAAGATATTCTCAATCCCCAAGACTGGGTGCTGTTGAGTTTCCTGATGGATGCCCGCACCGGACTGGGACGGTTTCGGGAATTTACGATTTCCAACTATCAGTTGATGATGAACCTCATCGACTCCTGTCGCCATCTCTCCATCAGCGACATTCTCAAGCTTCCCGACGTTCAGGAGCGGGTGGAACTCTATCGGGAGCATGCCGAAAAATTTAAGGAGCAGCTCAAGCGCTGTGCCTCCGTCTACGAGCAGTTGGTCGTGCTGGAACTGCGCCCCGAAGAGGTGATCTTCGCTGGCAATCGCTTTATGATTTATGCCCTGTTTCCCCAATGCAATCTCTCGATGCATGTGATGTGGGGGATGCAGCGGCAGAATGTGGTTTTTGCCGTGGGTAAGTCCATTCTTAACCGCACCTCCCCGGTCAATATTGGGCAACTGATGCTCCATTACGAAGGTGGGGGCCATGCCAATGCCGGAACGTGCCAGATCCCCTGCGATCGCGCCGATGAAGCCAAGCAGGAACTGATCGGGCAGATTGTGGCGCTGAATCGCTACACCTAAATTCCGGCGTTCATTGCGTCGTTGCGTTACCCCTGGCAAGGGCAGGATTCGCTGAGGCAAAAAGACCCTAATTGGCAGAAAAGGCTATAATGGGTGCCACATTTTGTTCCTAAGGATCCGTTCCCCATGACCCAATCCTCCCCATCGGTTTCCCTAACGGCCGAGGAGTATGACCGCTATTCTCGGCATCTGATTTTGCCCGAAGTTGGACTTGAGGGACAGAAGAAACTCAAGGCAGCTAAGGTACTCTGCATCGGTACGGGTGGATTGGGCGCACCGCTGCTCATGTATCTAGCCGCGGCGGGTGTGGGGCGCATTGGCGTGGTAGATTTTGACGTCGTAGATAGCTCCAACCTCCACCGGCAGATCATTCACGGCACGTCCTGGGTGGGCAAGCCCAAAATCGCGTCGGCGCGCCAGCGCATTGCCGAGATTAATCCCCATTGCCAAGTGGATCTCCACGAAGTGCGCTTCACTTCAGAAAATGCCCTGGCGATCGTGGCTGAGTATGACATCGTGGCCGACGGTACCGATAATTTCCCCACCCGCTACTTGGTGAACGACGCCTGTGTGCTGCTAGACAAACCCAACGTCTATGGCTCGATCTTTCGGTTTGAGGGGCAGGCCACGGTCTTCAACTACCAAGGGGGACCCAACTATCGCGACCTCTATCCCGAGCCCCCGCCTCCCGGCATGGTGCCCTCCTGCGCCGAGGGTGGGGTTTTGGGGGTGCTGCCGGGGATTATCGGCACCATTCAAGCAACGGAGGTGATCAAAATCATTCTCGGTGCGCCCGATACCCTCAGTGGTCGTCTATTGTTGGTGGACGCTTGGACAATGAAGTTCCGGGAGCTTAAGCTGCGTCCCAATCCGGTGCGCCCGGTGATTGAGAAATTAATTGATTACGAACAATTTTGTGGCATACCCCAAGCGAGGGCACAGGCAATGGCAGAGCAACAGTCTATCCCCGAAATGACCGTACAGCAACTTAAGGAAATTACGGACAAAATCAGCGGTGGCGATTCCAGCTACGTGCTCGTGGATGTGCGCAACCCCAGTGAGTGGGAGATTGGGCGGATTCCCCATGCCGTGTTGGTGCCCTTACCAGATATCGAACAGGGCGATGGGGTAGAACGGGTGCGATCGCTCCTAGGGGCTGC
This sequence comes from Cyanobacteria bacterium UBA999, assembly GCA_002291895.1. Classification (GTDB taxonomy): domain Bacteria; phylum Cyanobacteriota; class Cyanobacteriia; order Pseudanabaenales; family Pseudanabaenaceae; genus UBA999. The sequence continues at coordinate 8,709 of DBAX01000039.1, read as the reverse complement.
GGAAGGCTCGCCTAAAAAGCTGGTGGTGCACTGCAAGTTGGGTGGGCGTTCGGCCAAGGCTCTAGGGATCCTCAAGCAGTTTGGGATTGAGGGTATCAATGTTCGCGGTGGCATCGCCGCCTGGAGTGAAGCTATCGATCCGACGGTGCCCAAGTACTAGATCGCTCAACTATGCGCTACGGGATCGACTTTGGCACCAGCAACACGGTGGTTTCTTGCCTCAATGCTGCCGGGCAACCCGAGACGGTCAGGCTTCCCGATGTGAGCCACCCTCTGACACTCCTCATTCCTAGCTGTCTCTATGTTGCAGATGGCGCTCAAGCCCAGGTGTGGTGCGGTCAAGAGGTGGGCGATCGCGGCTTGGAGCAGGATCCGCAGCGCTGCTTCCGCGGGTTTAAGCGGGGAATTGGCAATGCCACCAAGGGTTTCGTCCCAGAACTGGATGGCGTTCCCATGACGGCGGAGCAGCTCGGTTCTTGGTTTCTGGGGCAGATCGGCTACCGCCTCCAGCAGCAGGTACCCGCCGTGTCTGCCCTCACGCTTACGGTGCCCGTCGATAGTTTTGAGTTTTACTGCCAGTGGTTACTGTCGGTCACAGCGGGTTTAGAGCTGCCGGTGCAATTGGTGGACGAACCCACGGCAGCGGCCCTCGGCTATGGCATGACCCAGGAACATGCCCTGGTGTTGGTCTGCGATTTGGGAGGTGGCACGGCGGATTTTGCCCTAGTGCGGCTATCCCTTCCCCGGCGATCGCCCCTCCAAACCCTGCTGCGTCGCCAAGCGAACCTCAAGCCCACGGCCCAGGTATTGGCTAAGGCAGGATTGGTCTTGGGGGGCATGGACATCGACCAATGGATTCTCGAATTCTGGCAGCACGAACTGAGCGCGCCCCGCAACAGTCTGACCCTCCGCTTGGCGGAGCGGGTAAAGATAGCCCTGACCGACAGCCCCGAAGCGCGGGAATTCTACTTTGACGATCGCACGTTTCAGGGCTACGACCTCTCTCTAACGCGATCGCAACTGGGGACGCTGCTGGACGAACGGCACTTTTTTCAACGGCTTGAGCGGGCTCTGCACCAAGTCGAGCAGCAGGCTCGGCGGCAAAATCTCACCTGGCAAGATCTCGATGGGGTGCTGTTGTTGGGGGGAACCATGCTCATCCCCGCAGTCCAAGCCTGGTTTGCCGAACGCTTTACCTCCCAAAGGATCTATGGCGATCGCCCCTTAGAAGCGATCGCCCACGGCGCGGTACGACTCCCTCAGTGGCAGCTCACCGATATCCTTTACCACAGCTACGGCGTGCGCTACTGGGATAAAAAATACCAACGCCACCAGTGGCATCCTCTGATCGCTGCAGGGCAGTCCTACCCCCTCCAGGAGCCCATTGAGTTGGTCTTGGGTGCTTCACTGCCCGACCAGCCCGCCCTGGAACTGGTACTGGGAGAACTCAGCGAACAGGATGTGGAAATTTACTGGGAGGATAACCAAGTGAACGTGCGCCCCCTCAGCCAGCAGAACTGGGTAGGGTACCCCCTCAATGCTGACCAACCCGCGATCGCCCAACTCGATCCCCCAGGGCAACCGGGTGCCGACCGCATCACCGTGCGCCTCACTGTTGACGCCAATCGCACCCTGCGCATGACCGTGGTGGATATGCTCACCCAAACTGTTTTAGCCCAAGATCGTCCCGTCGCCACCCTCAGCTAGCGATCCGCTAATCGTATTGCGGCGATCGCGCCTTAAAGCTTCTTGAAGTACCTCGCAACTGGCCCTAGCCTGAAGCCCAACTTCTCATACGTGTGCCGCGCTGGGGCATGACCGGGATCGCTTCCAGTCTCGACCATAGCAAGGGACATACCGGCATCTTTCATCCAAGCGAGAGCAAACTCTATTAACATGCTGCCAATGCCGTGGCCCTGATGATCTGGGTCGACAGCAATCATGTAAATTTCACCCATCCCAGATTCAGAGTCACGTTTTGCGACTACAAAACCCACAACACTTTTATTATCAAGTGCAACCCAAACATTCATGTTTTCAGCAGCACAGACATCTTCAACCGCCTTCTGCTGGCTCGCACGCCAATCCTCAGGGTAAAAAGCACGATACAGATCAGCGTCCATCGCATTTCGAATCGAATCAAAAACAGGACTCCATGCCCGAAGTGAAAGACGGACAATCGCATCAAGATGAACGGGATCGTACGGTTCTACTCGCATCTCAAACTGCAGCTAGTACGCTGAAAATTATAGGGAACCAAAAACTTGTGACGCGCTGTGCCCCTTTCCACATTGTTCCTGGGGCAGTGATTCTAGCGGGATGTGTTGCTTTGCGATCGCCACTTCAAAGAAAATAGATGGGTTGACGACACCAGAGGGGAAGGCGATGACGGCACAATGGTTTCAGGTAGCAGTTTCACTCAAGGGTTCCACCATTCCCAAGATTTTACCTAGGGCGCTGCTCTCCGTGCTCTTCGGGGCGATCGTAGTTTTGATCCACCAGCAGTTTCCTCAGCAGCATCTCACCACCCTCAGCAGCATCACCAGCAACGTGGTTTTTAATTTAGTTCTGGGCTTGCTCCTAGTTTTTCGCACCAACACTGCCTACGATCGCTTTTGGGAGGGGCGTAAAGCTTGGGGCACCCTAGTGGTTACGAGCCGCAACTTAGCCCGGCTGATGCAAACCGCCATCCAACCCACCGATGCCGTTGCCCGTGATCGCCAGAAGCAAGCATTTCACTACGTCATTGCCTTTGCGATCGCTACCAAACTGAAGCTACGCGACCAGTCTTCAGCCGAAATTGCTGGTGCCCTATCCCCTTGGCTCCCGGAACTGGAACGTACCGAGCTAGCTGAGAGCAGCCACCTTCCCCTCGCCCTGATGAGCCGTTTGGCCGCATACCTAAGCCAAGAACTCCCTGCCAACCCCTGGCAGAGCGCCCAGGAGATGCAAAACAGCCTTGTTGAAGGGCTGACTGCCTGCGAGCGAATTCACAGTACGCCCATGCCCCCTGCCTATACTATCTATCTGAGGCGGCTGACTCTTCTTTATTGCCTCACCCTTCCCTTTTATGTGGTGGAAGATATCGGCTGGTTGACTCCACCGCTCATGGCTCTTATTAGCTTCATTCTCTTTGGGGTGGAGCAGATCGGTACCGAAATCGAAAATCCCTTCGGCCATGATAGCAACGACCTCCCCTTAGATGCTATTTGCCAGGAAATAGCGGCGAACGTCACTCAAATTCGGCAGCCCTCGTCTGGGGTTGCTGATATCTCAAACGTTCTTGGAGTCTAAAACCTTTAATCGATTTACTTTACAACTCCACAGTAACGGAGGCGATCACCCAGCTTTCAAACCTCGTCGATGAACTGAAAAACGTCGCGGTTGGGGTTCTAAACGTCAACGACGTGCCCTGAGGATATTGAAGCGGCAACCCGCAAGCTCGTCGCCTTTCTCGCTCCGGGAATGCGATCGTAGTTCCTTCATTTCATTCTTGCAGCGCTCTATCCGTGCCTAGCATGGTGTGGATGTGGATAGCCCTAAGAACGCCAACAGTAACGTTTGGAACCTCAGGCGCAACGTTTTTTAGGGCATTAATGGGGTTTTGAGGTGGCGATTCTCCAAGCCTTCGGCAACTGCCCCAAGTACATTCAGGCGCGGCAATTTACCGTACCCGATTCTGCCCCGTTGCCCAATAGCCGCACGCACCATCTCACCGCTTTGGGGGATAGGCACCGTGCCCTCATTGCCGCCGCCGATACTTTTTTTATCGCTACGGCCTACCTCGATGCGTCCGCTGGCGCGGCCAAGGGTGTGGATGTGTCCCATCGTGGTGGCCAGCAGGGTTTTGTGAAAATTTCTGGCGATGTGCTCACCGTTCCCGATTTTTCGGGCAACTGTCACTTCAATACCTTCGGTAATATTGAACTCAATCCCCGGGCGGGGTTGCTATTTCTGGATTTCAACTCCGGGCATCTGCTGTACCTCACTGGGCGGGCGGAAGTGATTTGGGAAGGCGAAGAAATTGGGCACTATCCGGGGGCAGAGCGCCTATTTCGCTTCCATCTGCTGGAGGGCTACTTTGTGACCGCCAGTTTACCCACAAGCTAGACATCGCCGGAGTTCTCCCCATTTCTCGCCGACACTGGAGATTGGCTGTAACGCTACGGTTCTTTCCCCTGCTGGTCGTCGGTACCCTCCAAACCAGAGAAGCGATCGCGCAGCTTTTCCTTTAACCAATTGAGTGCCGGATCGCTTTCATTCCATCTATGGGAGGCGACTTCAAGCACTATTTTGGGAAGGGCAAGGGGAAGATCGAACTTGGCAATGGGGTAATGCTGGATAAAGTGGCAAGCGAGGCAGTGGGGGACGATCGCAATTAGGTCACTAGGGATGATGGCATTGGGCAAAATGAACCAGTAGGGCGTGGTTAACCCAATTCGCCGCCGGTATCCCTGCCCTGCCAAGAGCTTGTCAACAATGCCATGGCTATCGCGCCTCAGGGTAAAAAGAATGTGGGAGAAGGAGACAAACCGCTCCAAGTCCATCTCGGAAGTTAGGAGGGGGTGCCCATGGCGACAAATGCCCACAAAGGAATCGTCAATTAGGGAAAAAGAAACGATGGAGTCCGGCAGCTCGCCAAAGGTGCCGATTGCCAAGTCGTAGGTTCCCCGCTCCAAGTCTTGGATCCATAGCTCCTTTTCGAGGGCGAGGATCTGCCATTGGATCCCGGGAAATTCTGCCGCTTGGGTCTGGATCAGGGTGGGCAAAATCAGGTTGGCTAAGTAATCGGAGGTGGCGATCGCAAAGGTGCGGGTTGATGTCCTCGGGTCAAACTGGTTGTGGTTGAGGAGGCTTGAGCGCAAAATCTGTAGGGCGTGGAGAAGTTCGGGGGCGATCGCCCGGGCTTTGGCCGTCGGGCACATTTCTTTTCCCACCCGCACAAAGAGCTGGTCATGGAACAATTGGCGCAACCTACCCAGGGCAGAGCTGACGGCGGGTTGACCTAGGTGCAACCTTACCGCGGCACCGGTGACGCTGTGCTCCAACCACAGGGCTTCAAAAACCACCAGTAAATTCAAATCAACGCCACTTAAATCCACGGCCTATCCCAGTTATCCCTTTGCGCCTGCCACGGGGATCATAACCCGGACTGCGGCAGCCCGTCGGTGGATACCCTAGGCTTTATTTAGAAATATCAGAGGAATACCAGAGGAATACCAGAACGCTCCGATGATCAGTCCCATCGTTTAAGCAGAAACACCCGAATTCTATCGCTCCACTATGGTTCTACAGCGGTTCTACAGCAAGACTATCGCCTTTATTCTGAGCGCCCAAATACCGATTGAAAAGCGCTACGAGCAAATCTAGCTGCGTCTATCCAAGTTGTGCACTTCCTAATTCCCTCCTGGTCAGACACAGGGGTTCCCGGATTGTTTTCCGCATAGCGTGACCAGTTAGGCAAGCCGCCGCCATTGGGATTTCCCGTCCTAGCGAAGTTCAACCAATAGTTTTGCATATTCCGAGACAATTGATAGTCTGCCGGCACGATGGGATAATCCCTATTGGGAATTCCTAGAATCTTCGCCAATGCCGCTCCCGGTCGCAAGGGGGACTTGGGAAGATTCCCAAACACGAAGGGACCTTCGCTCCCATGGCCGGCTCCAGGCGAGTAGGGTTTTAGGGATTGAAAGACATAGTTGAATTCATCGTGCCAGCCGTTTGCTTGGGCGGCTAAATATCTGGCCCTTGTGCGAAAGAAGACATCGCCGTAAAGGTCGATCCATAGGCTCGGATCGCCCACATTGCTGCCATAGGGGGGCGCTAAGCGGCTCAGATTTTGCCGAATGAGTTGTTTGAGGGGTTCCTCCCCCCAGGGAATGACCAGGGATAGGTTGCCTTCGTAGCTGTTGGCTCCTACGATAAAGGGAACATTCTGCTGCTTGCCAGCACGAAAGATTTGCCGCAAATTATCGGGGATAGCGAGTCCATCAATGACGGGCCCTGTTCCCATTGGATCCTGGGCGATCGCCCGCCAGGGAAGGTTGCGGAGGGCTTTGGCGGCATCGGGGGTATTGGGAATCCTTTGTTTTTGAGCGAAACGTTCTCCTAGGGATACCTGGGAGGGAGTATTAGCGTAGGTCTGACGCAGTCTCGGCAAGGGGAGGTAGCCGTTGATGCCGCTTTGGGAGATAGCACGTTGCAATAGACCCTTGGCTAGGGGAGAAGCCATCAGCACATTGACAGAAGTTCCTCCCGCCGATACGCCAAAAATGGTTACGCCCTGAGGATCGCCGCCGAATTGGGCTATGTTGCGCTGCACCCACTTGAGGGCGACAATTTGGTCGAGGAGCCAAAAATTAGTAGCTGGTTCTCCCGGCGGCACCTCTGCAAGAAGCGCTGGATGGGCAAAGGAACCCAATCTGCCGAGGCGGTAGTTGATGGAAACTAAAACGATGCCCTGCTTGGCTAGGCTCTCCCCCTGGATTTTGCCGCTACCGCTGGTAAACCCACCCCCATGGATCCAAACCATCACGGGATAGGTGCCAGGGGCTTGCGGTGCCCAAACATTCAGGTACAGGCAATCTTCGCTTTGCTGCCCCAGTCCTTTTTGAGGGCAGTCGGAACCATAGGCGTAGACCCGCAGGAGTCGGTTTTGTCTGGTTACGGGTTGGGGCGATCGCCAGCGGAGTTCGCCGACGGGAGATTTAGCGTGGGGAATACCCTTAAAAACCCTCAGCCCGCCATTGAATCGACCTTCGGCTTCGCCATTTTCCACAAGCACCCGCGGCTGGGAAAAGGCAGCATGGGACTCGACCGTCAGCACACTCACTGCGAAACTCAGCATTTTCAGGAAATAGTACAGGGGACTTGGGTGCGTACTTCAGGACTACCATCTGGCTCACGTAAGTAATGCCTGAATGCTTTACGGTACTCAAAAACGTCCCCTCCTGAGAAATTAGTTCCGCGTTCCGATCCAGACGCCTATAGCAGACCCCAAATTCAACCCCAATGCCTGTACACTTAGCTTTATTGTGCTCGCATTTTCAAAACAGCAGTGCCCATGCGGATTGGTGTCCCTAAGGAACGCAAAAATCAGGAATACCGCGTCGGGCTGACTCCAGCGGCGGTAGAGGTGCTTACGGGGCGATCGCACGCGGTTTTGGTGGAGTCTGGGGCTGGTCTGGGTGCGGGTTTTCCCGATCGAGCCTATCAAGCGGCGGGGGCTACGATTGTCGCAACGGCGGCGGCGGCCTATGGGGCGGAGCTGGTGGTTAAGGTGAAAGAACCCCTGCCGGAGGAGTACGGTTGGTTGCGCTCTGATTTGATGCTGTTCACCTACCTGCACTTGGCTGCCGATCGCCCTTTAACTGAAGCATTGATCCACTCCCAAACCCTGGCGATCGCCTACGAAACCGTGCAATTGCCCAACCGCACCCTGCCCTTGCTCAATCCCATGAGTGCGATCGCCGGGCGGCTGTCGGTGCAGTTTGGCGCCCACTTCCTGACCAAGCAGCAGGGGGGAAGTGGCGTACTTTTGGGAGGAATTCCGGGCGTGCGTCAGGGTCGGGTGGCGATCTTGGGGGGTGGGGTAGTTGGTGTGGAAGCGGCCAAAATCGCCGTGGGTCTGGGAGCACGGGTGCAGATTTTGGATGTCCACGTCTCGCGCCTTGCTGAGCTTGAGGAACTCTTTGGCTCGCGGGTAGAGTTTTTGTACAGCACTCCCGCGGCGATCGCCCAGGTGGTTCCCGATGCCGATCTCCTGATTGGGGCGGTGCTTATTCCTGGGAGCCGAGCCCCCAAACTGGTATCCGCTGAGGTGGTATCTGCGATGCGTCCCGGCTCGGTGATCGTCGATGTGGCAGTAGATCAGGGGGGCTGCGTGGCCACGACCCAAATTACGTCCCATAGCCAACCGATCCATGTTTGCGGGGGGGTGCTTCACTACGGTGTGCCCAACATACCCGGTGCCGTGCCCCAGACCGCTACCCAGGGATTGGTGCAGGTCACCTTGCCCTACGTGCAGGCGATCGCCGACGGAGGTATTACCGCCCTAGAGCGGGATCCGAGCCTCGCCCTGGGAGTCAACGTGCGCGATGGACGGATCTGCCACCCCGCCGTAGCCCAGGCCTTTCCCGATCTCCCCCATGCCAGCTAGGGTACTTTTTCTCAGCAACGGTCACGGGGAGGACCTCAACGCCAGTTTGGTGCTTCGCGCCCTGCGACAGCAATGCCCCGATGTGGAGGTGGCCGCCGTCCCCCTCGTGGGAGCAGGCACGGCCTACCAAAAACTGGGTGTGCCACTGCTAGTGCCCCCGCGATCGCTGCCCTCCGGGGGTTTTATCTATATGGATTACGGTCAGTTGTGGCAAGATCTGCGATCGGGGCTGCTGGGGCTAACATGGCGGCAAATCCGGGCAATTCGTCAATTTAGTCGGCACTGCGATGCCCTATTTGTTGCTGGGGATGTGGTGGTCTTGGCGATCGCCCAATGGTGCACCCAACGTCCCTATGCTGCCTTTATTGTTTCCACCTCCGCCCACTACGAAGGCACCCTTAAGGTTCCCCTGCTGACGTGGCGCTGCCTCCAAAGCCCCCGCTGTCGGCTGATTTTTACCCGCGATCGCTGCACCGAACAGGACTTGCACCGCCGTGGCATCCCTAAAGCCCGGTTTGCCGGCTACCCGATTATGGACGTGCTGACCCCCC
>DBAX01000005.1:4234-12032 GCA_002291895.1 Cyanobacteria bacterium UBA999 | reverse complement strand
GGCAGACCAGTGGGGGTTGGTGGCTGGGATGGCGGGGGGGAAGGGGCGCGACGGGCAACCATGACGTGCAAGTTGGAGTGTGTGGAGTGGCTAGGGAAGCGTTAATAATTCCGACAAAAATTGATTGCCTTTAATTATAGTTTCAAAAAATCTTAAGTGCATTACCTAAGTGTATTTCAATACCTAAAGGAAGAAAAGAAGCCAAAGTACCGAAAATACGCCATCAGCGGAACGTGCACCCCAGAGGAACTCAAGGTGAATAAGTGCCAAAGCTCCAGGAAAACCCTGGGAAAACCATCTGAAACAGACTTAAACGCAAACTAAGAACTAAGTTAACCACAGTTAATCCGATAATGCCACAAAAAGTGACACAAGTAATGGCGCAGGATTTGCCTAGGTTTCAGCAGGGGTCGCCCACAGAGCCCTGAGCAGAGCTGAGGCGCTCCACCAGATCCAACACCCATGGGCTAGTTATGGGAGCCACAAGCTTGCCGCCAGCAAAAATTAGGAAGGGTGCCGCGAAATTGCATGCACCCTAAACTTGATAATTTCTGTTGAAGCTGTACAGCACAACCCTAGGATGAAAAGCCCTGCGCGTAAAGAGTTTGAGACAGCCCATAAATCGCACCAATCAAATCCAGATAAAGCCGGGCTGTTTAAATGGATGTAGGTACAGGTGTAGATTAACTGTATGGATTAGCTATACGGATCGACCAAACGTTAACGACCTGCTAGCTTCTCCATCGTGCAGGTGCCTAGGAGTTGGAGAGCGCGGAGCCAAGGAGGGCTGCCATGATCGCCGGAACCAAAGCCACAACGAGGGCGGTCAGTACTTGAGCATCGGTAATTGCCATGGTTTTTTACCAAAGGTGTGTAATTTTGATTCCAACATACACCTCCAACTCCCCTAGAACAAGCCTTTGGGACGTTTTTTTCTTGCCTGGGGCGGTCTAAAGTTCTGCTGCGAACCGGGCGATCGCGTCGCAAATAGTGATATAAGCTAAGCAGAATTTTCGGATGACTATGCCCAAAGTGCTCGTTTCTGATTCCATTGACCAAGCTGGAATCAAAATTCTGTCTCAAGTTGCTACCGTTGACGTTAAAACCAACCTTACCCCTGCCGAGCTTCAGGAACTTATTCCCGAATACGACGCGATCATGATCCGGTCGGGCACTAAGCTCACCCAAGCCATTATCGAAGCTGGCAAGAAACTCAAAATTATTGGACGGGCGGGCGTTGGGGTCGATAACGTCGATGTAGCCACGGCGACACGCATGGGCATTGTGGTCGTCAACTCTCCGGAGGGCAACACCATTGCGGCGGCGGAGCACACCTTGGCGATGATGCTCTCGTTGGCACGATTCACCCCTGCGGCCAATGCCTCGATCCGCAGTGGCGTTTGGGATCGCAAGAGCTTCACCGGGGTGGAAGTTTACAAAAAAGTGTTGGGCGTGGTGGGTCTCGGTAAAATTGGCTCCCATGTGGCAACCGTGGCCCGGGCAATGGGCATGAAAATTTTGGCCTTCGACCCCTTCCTCAGCCCTGAGCGGGCGGAGCAACTGGGCGTGGGATTGGTGGAGCTAGATATTTTGCTGCGGGAAGCGGATTTTATTACCCTCCACGTGCCTAAAAGTAAGGACACCCAGCACCTGATCAACCGCGATCGCCTGGCCTTAATGAAGCCGGGGGTGCGGATCATTAACTGTGCCCGGGGCGGCATTATTGATGAGGCAGCCCTAGCGGAGGCGCTGCTATCGGGGAAGGTGGCCGGCGCGGCATTGGATGTATTTGAACAGGAGCCCCTTGAGGCGGGTTCGCCGCTGCGGTCGGTAGGTGCCAACCTGGTGATGACCCCCCACTTGGGCGCTTCCACAGAAGAAGCCCAGGCCAATGTGGCGATCGACGTGGCGGAACAGATTCGTGATGTGCTGCTGGGTATTCCTGCCCGGGCGGCGGTTAATATTCCTGGTCTGCGTCCCGAAGTTTGGCAGAAGCTGAAGCCCTATTTGCACCTAGCGGAGATGTTGGGGAACTTGGTGGGGCAACTGGCCGGGGGGCGCGTGGATAGCCTCGATGTGCGGCTGCAGGGTGAAATTGCCACCAGCGACAGCCAGCCGATCGTAGTAGCAGCTCTTAAGGGGTTGCTATCCCCAGCACTGCGGGAGCGGGTGAACTTTGTCAATGCCAGTATTGAGGCCAAGGAACGGGGCATTCGGGTAACTGAAACGCGGGATGCCACGATCGAAGACTACACGGGCTCCCTGCAGCTCACGGCCAAGGGTGGGCAGGGGCAGCAGTCGGTCATGGGGGCGCTTCTGGGCAAGACGGAACTACGCATTACAAGCATCAATGGCTTTCCCATCAATGTGGCACCTGCAAATTACATGTTGCTGACCCTACACCGGGACATGCCGGGGATCATCGGCCGCATTGGTTCTCTGCTGGGAAGCTTTAATGTCAACATTGCCAGCATGCAGGTGGGACGCCGGATGGTGCGCGGTGACGCGGTCATGGTGCTCAATATTGACGACCCTCTGCCCGCGGGACTCCTTGATGAAATCGTCCACGTGCAGGGTGTGACCGATGCTTACGTGGTGAATCTCTAGACAGGTTCCCTAGGGCCATGAACCATGCCGTCCAAAAGCGGGTTTTAGGGGTTTTGTGGCTCACCCTGGTTCTGAACCTTAGGGTTTTGGCGGTTAAGGTTTTGGTGGGAGTGTGGATCCATTCCCTGAGCGTGCTGGCTGATGCCCTGCACAGCGTAACGGATAGCGCTGGCAATATCGTTGGTCTGTTGGCGATGCGGTTTGCCTCGCCCGATCCCGATCGCGAGCATCCCTACGGCCACCAAAAGTATGAAGCGGTGGCAACCCTTACCATTGCCTTTCTCTTGGGAGTCTCCTGCTTGGAGATCGCCAAAAGTGGGGTGGAACGCCTGCTTGCGGGGGATGCCAAGGTGGATCTGTCGGTACCGGCGATCGCCCTGATGCTGGCAGTTTTGGGTGTGAATATCTTTACCGCCTACTATGAGCGCGCCATGGGGCGTCGCCTAAAAAGTGCTATTTTGCTGGCCGATGCTTAACACACCATGGGCGATATTGGCGTTACCCTCACGGTGCTGGCGGGATTGATGGGGGTGGGGCTCGGAGAAGCCCTGGGCTGGGGATGGTTGCTATGGCTGGATCTGTATTCCCGTAGCTGGGCTCGTGCTGCGGAGTGGTTGGCAGGTGCTGCGGCGCAGCCTGCCCCAGTTGGTGGATGAAATGGCGATCGCCCCGGAGGAGATTCACCAGTTGGTGCTGTCCGTTGCAGGTGTGCTGAACTGCCACGATGTTGCCTCCCGTGGGGTGGTGGGGCAACAGGTATTTATTGAAATGCATCTGATCGTTTCCCCGTCCAACGTGGTCGAAGCCCATGCCGTCACCGAAGCGGTGGAGGCCCTACTCCACGAACGCTATGCCCCGGCGCGGATTGTGATCCACGTGGAGCCTCCGGAATACCACAGCGATCGCCTTACCTACTCCTAGGGTAACGGTCTATACATTTTCCCTGTCCCCCTATCGCTATAGAATGAACTCCCAGTTGCGCCAAAAGCCCTATGCCCCGCCGTCAAGACATTCACAAGATTTTACTGATTGGAGCTGGCCCGATTGTGATCGGACAGGCCTGCGAGTTTGACTACTCCGGTACCCAGGCGTGCAAGGTGCTGCGGGAAGAGGGCTATGAGGTGGTGTTGGTTAACTCAAATCCGGCCACGATCATGACCGATCCGGCCATGGCCGATCGCACCTATGTGGAGCCCGTAACCCCGGAGGTGGTGGCCCAGGTGATTGCTAAGGAACGCCCCGACGCACTGCTGCCCACCATGGGCGGACAAACGGCCCTCAATACGGCGGTGGCCTTGGCTAAAAGTGGCGTGCTAGACGAGTACGGCGTGGAATTGATCGGTGCCAAGCTAGAGGCGATCGAAAAGGCCGAAGATCGGCGGCTGTTCAAAGAAGCCATGGAAAAAATCGGGGTCCAGGTCTGCCCTTCGGGATTGGCTACCACCATGGCCGAAGCCCGGGACATTGCCCAACAGATCGGCACCTATCCGCTGATTATCCGACCCGCTTTTACCCTGGGTGGAACCGGGGGCGGCATTGCCTACAACCAGGAAGAATTCGAACAAATTGCCCACAGCGGCATCGAGGCCAGTCCCGTATCCCAGATTCTGATTGAAAAATCCCTGATCGGCTGGAAAGAATACGAGCTGGAGGTGATGCGCGACCTGGCCGACAACGTGGTGATTATTTGCAGCATCGAAAACTTCGATCCCATGGGCGTGCACACGGGCGACTCCATCACGGTGGCCCCTGCCCAGACCCTTACCGACAAGGAGTACCAACGGCTGCGGGACTATTCGATTCAGATCATTCGCGAAATCGGCGTCGAGACCGGGGGCTCGAACATTCAGTTTGCCGTCAACCCCGAAGATGGGGCTGTGGTGGTGATTGAAATGAACCCACGGGTGTCCCGCAGTTCGGCCCTAGCTTCTAAGGCGACCGGGTTTCCCATTGCCAAAATGGCTGCCAAGTTAGCCGTAGGCTACACCCTCGATGAAATTCCCAACGACATTACCAAAAAAACGCCAGCCAGCTTTGAGCCCACCATTGACTACGTGGTGACCAAAATTCCCCGCTTTGCCTTTGAGAAATTTCCCGGTTCCGAGCCAATCCTGACAACTCAGATGAAGTCCGTCGGTGAAGCCATGGCCATTGGGCGCACATTTCAGGAGTCGTTCCAAAAGGCTTTGCGCTCCCTTGAGATAGGGCGCTTTGGTTTTGGTGCCGATCGCCCCGAAGAATTGCCGCGTTTGGAGGAGATCAAAGCCAGCCTGCGCACCGCCACGCCCGATCGGGTTTGGGCCATTCGCCATGGGTTCCTATCGGGGCTGTCGGTGCAGGCGATCGCCGATTTAACCCATATCGATCCCTGGTTCCTGCAAAAACTGCGGGAAGTGGTGGATGTGGAACTGGCCCTAAAGGGTACGAACCTGACCGACCTCGATGCCAAAACCCTGCGGGAGACCAAACAACTGGGCTTTAGCGATCGCCAATTGGCCTACCTGACGGGCACCACGGAAGATCGGGTGCGCGATCTCCGCCGTGCCTTGGGTGTCGTGCCGGTCTACAAAACCGTAGATACCTGTGCCGCCGAGTTTGAGGCGCTGACCCCCTATCACTACTCTTGCTACGAACTGGAAGATGAAATTCTGCCCACCGATCGCCCCAAGGTGATGATTTTGGGTGGCGGCCCCAACCGCATCGGTCAGGGGATCGAGTTTGACTACTGCTGCTGCCATGCCAGCTTTGCCCTGCGGGCGCGGGGCTGGGAGACGATTATGGTTAACTCCAACCCCGAAACCGTCTCCACCGATTACGACACCAGCGATCGCCTCTACTTTGAGCCCCTGACCCGGGAGGACGTGCTCAACATCATCGAAGCGGAGCGTCCCCGGGGGCTGATCATCCAATTTGGCGGACAGACACCCCTGAAGCTTTCCCTGCCGCTGCAACGCTACCTAGAAGCCCATCCCGAGCTACCCACGACCATTTGGGGTACCTCGCCCAATTCCATTGACATCGCCGAAGATCGGGAGCGCTTTGAAGCCATCTGCCAAGAGTTGGGCATTCGCCAGCCCGCCAATGGGTTAGCGCGTTCTTCCGCTGAAGCCCTAGCCGTGGCCCAGCGGGTGGGGTATCCGGTGGTGGTGCGGCCCAGTTACGTATTGGGGGGGCGGGGTATGGAAATCGTCTACTCCGATGCCGAGCTAGAAGAATACATCCGCCGGGCGCTGCTGATCGAATCGGAACATCCCATTCTGATCGATCAATTCCTCGAGGGGGCGATCGAAGTTGATGTCGATGCGATCGCCGATCCCCTAGGCAATGTGGTCATCGGCGGCATTATGGAGCACATCGAGGAAGCCGGCATCCACTCCGGCGACTCCGCCTGTGCCATCCCCACCTTCTCCCTCCCAGACGAAGTGCTGCAAACCATTCGGGAGTGGACAGTTCTGCTGGCCAAGCGCCTCCAAGTTGTGGGACTGATGAACATCCAGTTTGCGGTGCAAATCAACCCCAACAACACCAAGGAGACCCACCTTTTCATCCTCGAAGCCAATCCCCGCGCCTCCCGTACCGTCCCCTACGTCAGCAAAGCCACCACCGTTCCCTTGGTGCGCTATGCCGCGGAAATCATGGCCGGCAGCAGTTTGCCGGAGTTGGGATACACCCATGAAGTAATCCCTAAACAGGTGGCCATTAAGGAAGCGGTGCTTCCCTTCGCCAAATTTGCGGGTACCGACGTGGTACTTGGGCCAGAAATGCGCTCCACTGGGGAGGTGATGGGAATTGATATCGAATTTGGTCGCGCCTTTGCCAAAGCCCAGATGGGTGCTGGGGTCAAGCTGCCAACCCTAGGAACTGTCTTCCTGTCGGTAAATGATCGCGATAAATTGGGGATTGCCTCCGTAGCAGAAGCGTTTCTTGAGTTGGGTTTTCAGGTCATTGCCACCGAGGGCACCCACCGGGCGCTACGCCGCAGCGGTATTCCCAGCGACCAAGTACTGAAGGTGCATGAGGGGCGCCCCCACATTGGGGATGCCATTAAAAACAATCAAGTCCAGTTGATTGTCAATTCTCCCAGTGGTCGCGATGCCAACCAAGATGGCAAGATGATTCGCCGCGCGGCCCTGTCCTACAAAATTCCGGTGATCACAACCCTTGCCGGAGCTAAAGCGGCGATCGCCGCCATTCGTTCCCTGCAAAAAGACGATCTTTCGGTAACTCCGCTGCAGGATTATTAGGTGCAACCATCCCGCTCCCTTGATTAGCGAATCCAGCTTTGTTGCACTTAGTTAGTAATTCTAGTAACGATTGAGATGAGCCGCCGCAGATTACTTTTGATACCCACAGATAACCTCTCGGCGGTCGGCTCCATCGATTTGTTATCTCGCTTGGCAAGTACATTTCGTTTACTTTCCAATCATGTGCAATGCCTCGATCCAGATCTTGAGTTCCTGCTCAGTCAGGTTTTTATCAGTCAACTCCTGTTCCTGGTGGGCGATGTAGGTATTCCGAAAATCATTGATGCGGGTAACGGTTTCCAAGAACTTACGTCCGCCCTGAAATCTCAACTGAGTCTGCAAGGCTTCAAATACCCCCCCTATTTTTGTGGTGTCATTGAGAGCGTAGTCTAAGCACGATCGCAGCAACCCAATCAGCGACAGCCCGTTATTAAACACCAGCGTTCGTTTCAGGTTTTGGGCGAGTTTTCGATAATAGTCTTCGGATTTGCGATCGACTCCACCTAAATACGGGGCAAACCAAGCTTTTTGAGCATCCACAGTAACAGGTAGCTCTGGTTGCAACCGCCGCACCAGAAAGCCCTTCGCCACTTCATCAATGGAACCAAGTAGGGCGGTAAAGACAGGAGCATAATTCATGCCTTCTTTGTTTTCAAAGAAGCGATAGAGCATGACGGCTTGATCAGCGGCGCGGCGATAGCGGGAAGGCAAAGCATTGAGAATAGCTGGATCAATCAGGCTATCCACAGTAGCAACTTCTTCGTCCACCTGCCCTAAATTCACAAACAGAGGCAAGCCCTGGAATTCCTCAGATTGGAGCAGATTTTGTAAGGCGGGGGCACAGGCACGGGCAAGTTCGGCAATGGTGTCGCCTGCCATCCGTTCAAACACGCCTTGAGGAATGTAGAGATAGTGCCATTGAATGCCCTCACCCCCAGCCCCTCTCC
>DBAX01000005.1:0-3912 GCA_002291895.1 Cyanobacteria bacterium UBA999 | reverse complement strand
CACCCCCAGCCCCTCTCCCAAGCTGGGAGAGGGGAGCAACAGAAGCTGCCTCGCACCAGGCGATCGCCGCTTTGGCTTTCAAGGGTACATCCCGATCTTCTCGCCCTTTGGTTTCTACAAGGTAGTAGTGACCATCAAGGGTGCGGACAAAGAAATCGGGGGTGTAGAAGGCAAGGCGATCGCCATTGGCCAGATAGTCCACTCGCAAGCACTGCGACCCGGCATTTTTGGCAAAGGCAGCCACATCAAGGGCGCGATCGCAAAACTTCGCCACAGCTACTTCTAAGTCACGATTGCAGGTAACCAGGTTAAAGAGGGTCTTAGCCGCTTCCAGGGCAGGACGGCGCTCGCTGAGGGTGACTTGAAAGGGTTTCCAGGTGTTGAGAGATTTGGGCGGTTCGACCGTCAGCCGCTCTTCGGTGGTGGTGGTGCGGCTGCGAATGAGGGGGACAAACACTGCTCGTAGGTGTTCGCCTACATCGGAGTCGGCTAATCGAGCCACTAGAGCCGGATCAAACAGGGTGGTTTTCTGCTCAAATAGAATTTCTTCCAGAAAAGTTTGAATTAGGGGAGCGAGGATGGGATGGAGTCCCCGCAGTTTGCAAATGGTTTCCAGTTGCTTGACATAGTAGGAAACCGCGCCAATCCCTGATGCCAACAGAGGTAGATTGAGTTGCAGTTTCTCCACCACTTCACCTGTAAACAGGTGTCGCCCCTCGTACTCAATCGTCTGCTTTCCCTCACCCCCAGCCCCTCTCCCAAGCTGGGAGAGGGGAGTTAAACCGTATTCTTCTCCCCCTTCTCCCGTTCTGGGAGAAGGGGGTTGGGGGGATGAGGGCAACGGCAACGGTTTGTAGGGCTTAAAGGCTTTTTTCACGTCTCGAATTGTCAAGCCTTCTAGCTTGGGCACAATCCGAAAGCCAGCGGAAAGGGTAGGAATCTGGATATTTAGGGCATTCACATCTTTATGGGCTTCATCAGGGAAGATGGAAATTGTGGTAGCAGGAACGCGATCGAGTTCCACAATTTCTAGTGGTAGCCCTTCTTGAGCTAGTTCTTGCTGATAAAGGCTGGCAAAGGCGGGATGTTCTACCACCGTCACCAGTTCGTTGGCTTGACCGGGGGGAGTCATGCGGCGCAAGCCCCGACCTAGCGTTTGTTCTGGCAGAATGTTGGCTTTAGAACTGTAGGGACGCAGGGGCACGATCGTTGTCACGTTTCGCACGTCCCAGCCTTCTCGCAGCATCAGCACCGAGACAATACAAAAATAGGGACTGGCGTTGCTGTCTAGTTCGCGGCTGAGTTTTCGCAGTGCCTTCAGGTCATCGTCGCTGATGGCTTTTTCGTCTTCGACAAATTCATAGCGAGCCTCTTTGCCTCGTCCTACTTTTTTGAGCTTGCCCTTAAGGTTGGTGTGCAGGTTGATGGTTTTGCCGTTGAGGTGTTCAAACAGCGGGTCAGTGTTAAAGCGTTGGGTGATTTGATCGGCGGCATCGGTATCGTCACACATGATGAAGAGGAGGGGCTTTTTGCCGCTGGCTTGCCACTCGGCTTGGCTGGCTTTCCAGCGTTCATAACCCAGGAGCAAATGCTGTTCCCAGCGGTAGGCGGCGTTGTCGTCGGCTTGCTCGACTAACTGGCGGCTGGCTTGCCCAATTAGCGGGGTTTTGACAATTCCGGCATCCACCGCTTCACCCAGGGGCGTATCGCAGACAATGTGTTTGAACAGCAGCCCTTTGTTGTCTTTGGGTGTGGCAGAGAAATCGAGTTGTGCCACCAGTTTGCAACCGCTGCGAGCCAAGATGGTTTCATGCAGGGTGCGGATGGCTTCAGTCCAAGCCGAGCCAGAGTCCCAGACGTGGTGGGCTTCGTCGTTGAGCACCATCACCCGACGGTGGGCGGTGATTTTATCCCGCAATGCGGCTCCCGTATCGAGGGCTTTGGTTTTGGATACTACTGGACCCATCCAGGCGTAGGAATCCTCTTCAGCATTCCTTTTGCGTTTGGCGGTATCGTAGAGGCGATGAATGTTGGTGAGATAGAGCGTCCCACCCGTAGCGGCTCCGCTGGCTTCGTCTTGCAGCACCACAGACAGGTTCCAGTCGCCGCGCCATTCGGGGGGAATCAGCGGGTCTTCGTCAAACACACGCCCGTTGCCAAAGTCGTCTTTGAGGCGTTCGTAGACGGTGAGGTTGGGAGCAATGACGACAAAATGCCGCGCCATCTCTGAATCGGATTCCCGCAGGGCATGGAAATAGCTCCAGACGATGCACAGGCTCATGACTTTGGTTTTGCCTGCCCCGGTTGCCAGTTTGAAAGCATAGCGACTCCAGGCATCTTCTTCCTCGGTGATGCCCAATGCTTGCAATTCGGCATTTACCCCGCCTAATTCGGCAATGATTTGGGATAGGCACTCGATCCGCCGGACTTCCTTGAGGTAAATCAGGGTTTCCACTGCCTCTCGTTGGCAGAAGTAGTAACGAAACTCGAATTCTTCACCTTCGGGGGTGGTTTTGCGATGGGCGCGGTTAAACCAGTGATTCAGCAGTTGAATCGTGGTGTCGCTGGCTCCGATGTAAAAGGCTTCTCGCCATTCGCGCACTGCTGTCCGTAGATTATTCACAACTTCGATCGCAGAGGCTCTACGTCCTTGCACAATTACTGCCGGATCGCCGGACTTTTCCGCCCGAACGCGGTGGGCGTTGGGTTCCTGCCAGGGGGCAAACAGAGGTTCAAGAACGGTGGGATTGAGTGTAGAGGAGGTCATGGGTGAGGTGGCAGCAAATTCAGGATTGTTTGTGATGTTCGATCTCGGCAAAAATATCGTCTAACGAAATGTTTTGTAGGCGTTGCTGACGTTCAGCCGTGTAGTCACCTTGCCCTGGTTCAAACTGCCGCAAGAAACGGATCATGCCATCGAAACCAAGGGCATCCATCAATGCTCGATAGCCAAGGCGATTAAGTTCAAGGGGTGTCATCATCGGTGTTGTCTCCTTTATAGGGGGTGAGGCTAAACATCACAACAAAAGGCAGTTCAGCATCATCTTCAAACTGCATTTCCTTTGCCTGCCAGCAACTCAGCTATGAGTGGCTTAGATTTAGCAAGTTGGCTAACCGCCAGAATAGAGAAGCCGAGAAGGTTGCCATCCAAATCTACCCGTTCCATAACGGCATCATTTTCTGTTTCCCGCATATAACCGGGAGCATCCGAGAAAATAACCTCTAGAAAGTCAGCTTTCGGATCAAACCAAACTTTTACTCGCTCTGCCATAGGGTTTCTCCTTTTTTAGGTTTATCAGTGAAATAGGCGGTGACGATAAAGGCATCATCGGGGAGATACTTCACCACCACACAAAGCCATTTATCCCCAATTGCCGTTTGGGTATAGAACCGATAAAGCAGTGCCACGCTTTCATCACTGCGAGATTGGCGTACCAGTTTTGGCTGTTTCAGGGTATCAATGATTTGAGCCTCCATGCCGACCATTTCAGGGTGGTCGAGAATATGCGCTAACCGTTCTTCGGTCAAACGTACTTCTCGGTTCTGATAGTCGAGCAGGATGGGCATAACCTTATACCTCCACCTCTACGGTAATTGAGGTGTCGCAGCCGAAGGTATCGACGACTTTGACGCAGGCGGTGTATTTGCCCGGTTTTGGGTAGGTGTAGCCCGCATCGCTGATGGTTTTGAGGCTACGATCTTTGCGGGTGCGGTAGTCTTGCCAGTCATGGAAGAAGGGTTTGCCTGGTTGCCAGTTGAAGTCGATCGCCCAAAAGTCGATAAAATCAAAGCCACTTTTGATCGCCCGTTCTCTGATGGCTTCCAGTTCTTTGCTGGGCACTTCGGCGAGGGAGGGGAGAAATTGGGTGAGTTTAATCTCTACGGTTTTGCCCTCACCCCCAGCCCCTCTCC
>DBAX01000125.1 GCA_002291895.1 Cyanobacteria bacterium UBA999 | reverse complement strand
CGCCGTTGTACTGCGGTTGTCATTGTTCTAATACCTGTGATGTTTAGAGTTTTACGGTTATTTGTTTACCGTACACCTAGTGTATCAAATTGTTAAGTACTGTCAACAATTTTTTTCCTTCCAGGGGAACTCGGGGATCGGTCATCTGCCCAGTACGCTCTGAATGACAAGGAACCATGGTTTAAGATGGGAACGCATGTTTATCTAAGGCTCTGGCTACTTATGATTCCAACCGTAATTGAGCAGTCGGGACGCGGCGAGCGCGCATTCGATATTTTTTCGCGTCTGCTACGGGAGCGCATCGTTTTTTTGGGGCAGCAGGTGACCGACGAACTGGCGAACTTGATTGTGGCTCAGTTGCTGTTCCTTGAAGCCGATGACCCAGAAAAGGACATTTTTCTGTACATCAATTCGCCGGGAGGTTCAGTGACGGCAGGCATGGCTATTTACGACACCATGCAGCACATCCGTCCCGATGTATCCACAATATGTGTGGGCTTGGCCGCCAGTATGGGGGCATTTTTGCTGGCCGGTGGCACGAAGGGGAAGCGGCTCTCCCTACCCCACACGCGCATTATGATTCATCAGCCGCTAGGTGGGGCCCAAGGACAAGCTACGGACATTGAGATCCAAGCGCGGGAGATTTTGTACCACAAAAACCGCCTCAATGAGTTGCTAGCAGCCCACACAGGACAGGAGTTGTCCCGCATTGAGCAGGATACTGATCGCGATTTCTTCATGTCTGCCCAAGAGTCTAAGGAGTACGGTCTGATTGACGAGGTGGTCGTGCGCCGCCCCCTAGCAGCAGCCTGATGTTGCTGTTTTTACTTCTGGCTCAGGGCGCGGCGACGTTGATACTGCTCTCACGCTTATCCTCTGCGCCGCGGCGCATTCCTCCCGTTGCTGCCCACCGAGAGTCCGATCAAGCGGCTGTTTCGGTGATTGTTCCGACCCTCAACGAGCGATCGCGCTTGCCTAACTGTCTGGAGGGGTTACGCCACGAGCCTGTGGCAGAAGTTTTGGTGGTGGATAGCCGCTCCGAGGATGGAACTCCAGAATACGTTTGCGAAACTGCGGCGGCATACCCCGTGCCGTTGCGGTTGATTACGGATGACCCTCTGCCACCGGACTGGGTAGGGCGTCCTTGGGCCCTGCACAATGGTTTTTTGCAATCCGATTCAAAAAATGTTTGGATTTTGGGCTTAGATGCCGATACGGTGCCCCAACCTGGTTTGGTGCAAGGTGCGATCCGTGCGGCAGAGGCTGAGGGTTTTGACCTTGTGACCCTATCACCCCGGTTTATCCTCAAGACCGCTGGGGAGCAATGGCTACAGCCGTCCCTTCTCGTGACCTTGGTCTATCGATTCGGGGCGACGGGCGATCGCCAGCAGTTCACCCCGGATCGGGTTATGGCTAACGGTCAGTGTTTTTTGGTGCGCCGCTCAGTTTTAGCAGCCCTGGGAGGATATGCGTTGGCGCAATCGTCATTCTGCGATGATGTGACCTTGGTGCGGGCAGCCGCCCAGCGGGGGTATCGTGTAGGCTTTTTGGATGGCTGCAATGTGATCCACGTACGCATGTATACGTCTCTGGTGGAGACGTGGCGGGAATGGGGGCGATCGCTCGACCTTAAGGATGCCTCAACGATGCTCCAGACTTGGGGAGACTGTTTGTTCCTTGCCGCTGTCCAGGGCTTGCCCCTCCCCCTCGTGCTCGGATTTCCGTTGTGGGCCAAAGATGGAATCCTCTCCCAGGGGGTTTTTGGTCTCAATGTGTTCCTGCTGCTGATTCGCTGGCTGCTGGTACTGGGGATACGCAACAGCTACACCGAGGTGGGGCCGTGGTTTTGGCTTTCGCCGACGGCGGATCCCTTGGCAGTAGTGCGCATTTGGCTTTCGGCACTAACACGCCCCAAGCGGTGGCGGGGGCGCACCTATGGCGAAGCTAGGCCTCTGTCCGAAGCTGCCACAACACCAGGCCCAAAACCCCAGTAAACAAAACAGTTGCCGCAGCGGCAGCATAGCCAAAGTCGAAGGCACCGAAGGCCTGCTGGTACACAAAGTAGACAAGAATATTGGTGGCATCAAGGGGACCACCCCCGGTGACCACATAGATGGGCTCAAAACTGCGAAACGTGAAGATTGTCGTGGCAATAATCACGAAGGTCGTCGTAGGTTTGAGGGCAGGCAAAGTCACGTAGCGGAACTGCTGCCAAGGGCCAGCTCCATCTAGGGCAGCAGCTTCGTAGCGACTTTGGGGGATTACCTGAAGTCCAGCAAGGAACACGACCATGTTGAAGCCTACTTGCTTCCACACACTGAGGGCAATGACCAGAATCATGGCCCCGTTGGGATCGGCTAGCCAAGGAATGTCCCAGGAAAGAATCTGGTTGACCACGCCGTCGCTTTGAAAGAGCCATCGCCAGCCCAAACCGACGGCAACCGTGGAGGTCACCGCCGGCAGAAAATAAATGGCTCTGAGGCTACTAGCGCCTTGCCCCGGACGATTGAGGGCGATCGCCAACCCCAGAGGGATGAGGGTCGCGGGTACTACGGTGCCGACACCGAAAATCAGGGTACTGCGCAATACCTGCCAAAATTGCGGATCTCGCCAAAGGCGAAGGAATTGGGTAGCGCCGACCCAAGTCAAACCGTTTTGGGTAAATTGCCCCGTGGTGCCGCTAAGGACAAGAAGGTAAACTACAGGAAAAAAGACAAATAGAGACAGCAACCCAAGGGCAGGCAGTAACAGCAACCACGGGATATGGGGGCGATCCGTCGGCAAAACAGAACCGGTCATCGGTAGCGTGGGGACTAATCTTCTTCATCGTCCAATTGATGAACGGGTCTTAACTGAATATATTTGCGACCGATGTGAATTTCCAACTCATCTCCAGGTTCTAATCCCATTTGCTCGGTGTAAACAGAACCAATGAGGAGATTGCCATTCCGTTGAACGCTGACCCGATAGCTGGCACTCCGCCCGCCCCGCTGGCTCGTCTTTTTATCCTTGCCATGCCCGTCGGCTTCAATCAGGGCATTATAAAACTGCATCAGATTAATGCGGTCCTGACCGTTTTTGGTGACAGTCACATAGCCGCAGGCCTTCGCTTTTTCATCCTTAGGCAGGTTTCCCAATTCTTTGATCTTCTGCAACAGGGCATCACCAGTTAGGGGACGGGCAGTTGTCGTCTTTTTGGCGATGGTTTTGTTAGCAGTTTTAGTACTTGTTCGCGGCATTTTTTTATTGAAGTGCATACGACTTTCAGTATCCAATAATAGGTTTCTCAACGTCAATATTTTTTGTTTGTGATGTTTTTCGTGAATCAACTGCATTGACGATCACCGGCGGAGAGACTACTGTAGGGTGAGGCGTAGGGAAATTCTGAGATGCTGTTGGGTGAATATAGTTATATCTGGCAACAGTTGCTGTTGTTTAAGCGCCTAGTCGCCCTTTCTTTGTCAGTCTCGCTGTTGGCGGCTCTATTTGAGGGAGCGAATATCGGGTTGCTCGTGGTACTGCTACAAAATATCACTACGCCGGATGCTGCCCCACTGCAAACCGGAATTGAAACCTTCGACTTTTGGGTGTTGGGCGTTGATCGCCCTTCCTTCGAGCGATTGGTTCGGGCAGTGGTGTTAATTTTATTGTGTAGTTGGCTGCGATCGCTCTTCAACTATCTCAGCGCAATTTACACTGAGTTGACCCAACTGCGGCTGGTTGACCGGTTACGGAAGTTGCTTTTTGAGCAGTACCAAGCCCTAAGCCTAAGCTATTTTGCGCAACAAAAAACCGGGGATTTGTTGAGCGTGGTGATTGCGGAGACGGGACGAATTTCCCAAATCATGCAAGGGGCGTTCGCCCTGATTACCCGATTTCTAAACGTACTAACCTACTTGGGATCCATGTTTTTGCTGTCGTGGCAATTATCCCTGGTTTCCTTTGTTTTTTTTGGTGGCATTGCGGCAGGGCTGGCGGCTCTAAACCGTTGGCTGCGGGAAGCTAGTTTTGCCGTCCCTAGGGCCAGCGCCGACATGTCTTCGGTAGTATTGGAATTTTTCAATGGGGTGCGGACAGTCCAAGCCTTTGCCACCCAAGATCGGGAGCGGCAGCGCTACTATGCCGCCAGTGAGGGTATGTT
This sequence comes from Cyanobacteria bacterium UBA999, assembly GCA_002291895.1. Taxonomy (GTDB): domain Bacteria; phylum Cyanobacteriota; class Cyanobacteriia; order Pseudanabaenales; family Pseudanabaenaceae; genus UBA999. Next base: position 5,472 of record DBAX01000125.1, on the reverse strand, counting down.
ACGGGCACAGCATCGTCTTACTCGCCTTTCCAACGCCACCAAGCCCATGGCCGAGGCCCTATCTACGGCAGTTTTGGTAGGGATGATTGTGATTTCCTTTGGGGGGGCGGGCGGTCAGATATCCTCGCCGGGACTGCTCACATTTTTCTTTGTGCTGCTACGGATGCTGCCCAACGTGCAGGACATGATTGGTACGGTAACGCGCCTTAGCGCCCTCCGTGGCAGCCTTGATGTGATTGCCACGGCCCTATCTCCCCTAGGAAAGCCCTACTACCCCGATGGCACCCTGACTTTTCCCGGATTGCAGGGGGGCATTCATTTTGAGTCGGTATCCTTCAGCTATGACGGGGCACAGCAGGTACTGCAAAACCTTGACCTGACGATTGAGAAGGGAAAAATGACAGCCCTAGTCGGCGCGTCGGGGGCGGGAAAGTCAACGGTGGTGGATCTGTTGGCTCGATTTTATGACCCCAATCAAGGGGCTATTTTTGTCAATGGCATTGATCTGCGAGAATTTCAGGTGGCATCCTGGCGGCGGCGCATGGCCCTTGTGAGCCAAGATACGTTCATCTTTAATCTTTCGGTGCGGGATAACATCGCCTACGGCACGGAAGGAGCTAGCTGGGAACAGGTGCACCGGGCAGCCGTGTCGGCCAATGCCCTGGGGTTTATTGAGGAATTGCCTGAAGGATTTGAGACCCTGCTAGGGGATCGGGGGGTGCGGTTATCGGGAGGGCAGCGGCAGCGTCTGGCGATCGCCCGGGCCCTGCTGCGAAACCCCGAGTTGCTGATCTTGGATGAGGCTACCAGCGCCCTAGACTCGGTGTCCGAACGGCTGATTCAGCAGTCCCTGGAGGAACTATCCGTGGGACGAACGGTTGTGGCGATCGCCCATCGCCTGTCCACCATTATGAAAGCCGACCGGGTCGTGGTGCTGGAAAAGGGGTGCATTGTGGAGCAGGGAAGCTATGACGAGTTGATTGATCGCCGGGGCAAGCTGTGGGAGTATCACCAGATGCAATTTGCTAGCAATGGAGTGGAGTCCTAGTTCCGTGGGAGCAATCCGGGTGATGGGGTTGATGAGTGGCACATCCTTTGATGGCATTGATGGGGCGATCGCCCAAGTTGACGAATCCTCCGGTGAGATCGCCGTTCAGTGCCTGGCGGCCCATACCTATGCCTACGCGCCGGAGCTGCGCCAACGTCTTTTGTCCCTGGCGGAGGGCTGCCCCCACAGCCTAGCTGAGATCGCCGACCTTGACGATGGCGTGGCGATCACCTTTGGGCAGGCAGCGCGGCAGTTGATCCAGGAAAGCGGTATTGTTCCAGATTGGCTGGCATCCCATGGTCAGACGGTGTACCATCGCCCCCCCGGCAACCAGCGCTTTGGCTATTCGGTGCAACTGGGGCGGGGGGCAGTATTAGCCCAAGTCGCCCAGGTGCCCACCATTAGTAACTTTCGCCGGGGGGATCTGGAGGTGGGTGGGCAAGGCGCGCCCCTCGTTCCCCTAGTGGATGCCCTCCTCTTCGCCGAGCCGACGGAGCATCGCGTCTGCCAAAACATCGGTGGCATCAGCAACCTCACCTATATTCCCAATTCCCCCCGTCGCGAGGGAGGGTACGTGCTGGGCTTCGACAATGGCCCCGGTAACATGCTGATCGATTTGGCGGTGCAACATTTCTTTCAGCAGCCCTACGACCGCGATGGGGCGATCGCCCGCTCGGGTACCGCCGCCCCGGAGCTGATTCAGGCATGGCTGCGGCAGCCATTCTTTTGCCAAGCGCCGCCCAAATCTACGGGACGCGAAGCCTTTGGGGCCCACTATTTTGGGGAGCGGCTAGCGGAATGCCAGCAGCGCGGACTCCCCCCGGCCGATGTGGTCGCCACCCTCACCCAGTTCACAGTTGCGGCGATCGCCGATAGTTACAAACAATTTTTACCCCACTACCCCGATCGCGTCTTAGTTTCGGGAGGTGGGAGCCAAAACCCCACCCTCATGGCTTCCCTCACAACCATGCTCGCTCCGGCCCATGTCGCCTCCACCGATACCCTCGGGGTGAACCCCCAGTTCAAGGAGGCGATCGCCTTTGCCGTGCTGGGGTACCTGCGGCTGCGCCAGCGGTGCGGCAACCTACCCGCGGTCACCGGGGCGCGGCGGGCTGCCCTCCTCGGCGAAATCCATTACCCTTTGCTACCTGTTTAGCATCTGCTATGCTGGCAGGCGATTTAGGAGAACTTCCCATGCTGCGGGCGATCGCACAGTCCCAATACCTGCTTAAGGAAACCCTGATCGGCATTCAGCGGGGCGGCTGGATGAACTGGGCCGCCATCAGTACCGTGGCGGTGCTGCTGTTTCTGTTTGGGGCCAGCCTTCAGGTGTCCTGGCAACTAGAGTCCCTCCTGTCCCAGATGGGCAACCAACTGGAAGTTTCGGTTTACCTCAAGGAAAACGTGGCCGCCGACAGCCTCCACTCCCAAGTGCTGCAAACCCAGGGCGTGGCCTATGCCCGCGTCATTTCCAAGGAAGAAGCCTGGCAGAATCTGCTACGCGACCTGGGACAGGCCAACGTCGGGGCTGCCACCGAACAGTTGGGAGCCAATCCCCTCGTAGACGAATTTAAGGTGCAGGTGCGATCGCCCGAACTTTTGTCCTCCGTAGCCCAACGCATTGCCCAACTGCCCGGCATCGCCGAGGTGTGGTACACCAACGAAGTTGTGGAGCGGTTGCAGGACTTGCGCCGTGCCCTCACCAACAGTGGCTCCGTCATGGTGGTCATTTTTACCCTAGTGGCGATCGCCGTGATTACCACGACCATCCGGCTGATCGTCCTGGCCCGCCGTCAAGAAATTGAGGTGATGCAACTGGTGGGGGCCACCAATCTGTGGATTTACCTACCCTTTGTCCTCCAGGGCACTTTTTTTGGTTTAGCCGGCGCGGCGATCGCCTATGGCGCCCTGGCAGTCATCCTTAACGTGATTACGGAACTGCTGGTTAATCAACCGGAGCTGATCCGCTCCCTCACCCTCGGACTGGTGCGCGATCTGCGGGTGCACTTTCTGCTACCCCTCATCTTGCTGTTGTTTGGGGCAGGGGTAGGGGTTTTAGGAAGCCTGCTAGCCGTTCGCCGCCAAGCACTGCATTGAACCCCTCCATAAAAAAACCTCCTCCACAGTCGGAGGAGGAAAGGGTACTACTAACCAATAGTTCCGTTTCGGATCGGCGCTTTCTAGAGATCATTCAAGGCAGCAATGCCGGGGAGGAGTTTGCCCTCAAGCAATTCCAGACTCGCCCCGCCCCCCGTAGAAATATGGCTCATGCGTTCGGCGACGCCAACTTTTTCCACGGCCGCAACCGAATCCCCACCTCCAATGATGGTGATGGCACCCGTAGCGGTGAGATCGGCCAGACTGCGGGCGATCGCCTCGGTGCCCACGGCAAACTGATCGAATTCAAAAACCCCCATCGGCCCGTTCCAGATGACGGTCTTGCACTCCTTGAGCGCCGCTTGGTAGGCCGCAACCGCCTCGGGGCCGATATCTAAACCCATCCACCCATCGGGAATGGCAGTCGCAGCCACGGTTTGGGCGTTGGCGGTGGCGCTAAAGGCATCGGCAACGACAACATCAGCGGGCAAGTAAAGTTCCACACCCCGTTCCTTGGCCTTCGCTTCCAGTTCACGGGCCAGGTCTAGCTTGTCCTCTTCCACCAGGGATTTGCCAACATTGAGTCCCCGCGCCTTGAAAAAGGTGAAGATCATGCCACCGCCCAGGAAAAGCTTATCCACTTTTTCCAGCAGGGTTTCGATCACACCAATTTTGCTGGAGACCTTAGAGCCGCCGATAATCGCCGCCAAGGGGCGCTGGGGGGCATCGATCGCCCCGCTGAGATATTGCAACTCGCGATCCAGCAGGAACCCCGCCACCGCGGGGCAGAGAAACTGGGCCACGCCCTCGGTGGAAGCATGGGCCCGGTGGGCGGTGCCAAAGGCATCGTTGACATAAAGCTCGGCTACCGAAGCCAGGTTTTTGGCAAATTCGGGATCATTCAGCTCTTCTTCGGGGTAAAACCGCACATTTTCCAGGAGCATAACGTCTCCGTCCTGGAGTGCCGCTGCCGCATTCTGCACGGCTTCGCCGATGCAGTCGTCACATTTGGTCACAGGCCGGTTGAGCAGGTCAGCCAAGCGGTGGGCAATGGGTGTGAGACGAAATTTTTCGGTCACCCCTTTGGGTCGCCCCAAGTGGCTAGCAAGAATCACCTTTGACCCATGGCGCATAAGATGCTCAATGGTGGGCAGGGCTGCCCGGATGCGGGTGTCATCGGTAATAGCGCCGCTGTCATCCTGGGGGACATTAAAGTCTACCCGCACCAGTACTTTTTTTCCCTGTAGTTCTGGGGGGGTAAGGTTTGCTAAGGTTCGCTTGGCCATAGGAATTTATGCATATAAGTTTATTGCGCACCGATCATAGCGAATTATGCTCCCCGCAGATCGGCGATCGCACTGCGGGTCACAGCGGCAAGGGCAGCATCGGTAGCCTTGGGCAGACGATAGTAGGTTCCCCCGGCAGCTTGGGCAAGTTCTTTGCCAAAGCCCGTACCCACAAATTTATTTTCGGTATCCACCACCAAGAGGGACAGATTGAGGGAGCGCAACTTGCGCCCCAAGTCCAGCAGTTCCTGCTTCAAGTCGGGCTTGGTGGCGGGATCCAGGGGTTCTCCGAGGGAGCGAGCGAGGGGAACGTTGCCACGGCCGTCGGTGATGGCCACGATCATCGCCTGCCCCACATCTCCCCCCTCAACGGCGTTGAGTCCGGTGCGCATAGCCTGCACCAGCCCGTGGGCCAGGGGGGAGCCGCCCCCACAGGGCAGGGTGTCGAGCCGCCGCCGGGCGGCCTCAATGGAGCGGGTAGGGGGCAAGAGCACTTCGGCGCGATCGCCCCGGAAGGGAATCAGGGAAATTTGATCCCGGTTTTGGTAGGCATCGGTGAGGAGTCGTAGCACCGCTCCCTTAGCCGACTGCATCCGGTTGAGGGCCATGGAGCCCGACGCATCCACAAGAAAAATGACCAAGGCCCCGGCCTTGCGGGCTAGCTTTTTAGCCCGTAAATCCGACTCTTCCACAATTACGGCGCGATCGGGGTAGCGCAGCCGTCGGGATTTTTGATAGGGAGCAGCCGACCGCAACGTGGCATCCACAGCGACGCGATCGCCCTTTCCCTGGGGCAACATCGGCTTGATGTATCGCCCCCGCTCCCGCGAAAAAATAAGGTTGCGTGCCCCGGATTTTCCCTGGCGTTTCATGGTTTGGGCAAAGTACAGCACTTCCGGATCAAGAATCACCCCTTCCGGATCGAAGACAAATTCTTCCGGAATGCTGGGGGGCTCATCCGGAGGGGTGTCCTGTTCTTGGGTGGGATCCTGGGGTGGTTCTTCAGCCGTGCTGGGATCGCTGTTGTCGTCACCGGGGGTG
>DBAX01000066.1 GCA_002291895.1 Cyanobacteria bacterium UBA999 | reverse complement strand
CTGAGTCGTTTAGCCTACCGCGTAACCGTTATTCGAGACTACCACCCTCTGTTGAACGAGCCTTTGGACATCTTCAATCATGCCAAGGTCGCCGTCAATGGCGTATCCTCCCTCGTGGTCGCAGTATTGGGTGCACTGCTCTTCCAGTCCCAAATCCTGAATGGCTTTGAGCGTTTCTTCGGCGCCCTTGGGGTTAGAGCGGTAATTGATAAACACCTGTGACCCCTCCTTCGCCAAGCGTATCGCGATCGCCTGACTAATCCCTCCGCTGCTCCCCGTTACGAGGGCAACCTTGCCTTGAAGATGATTCATAATAAGTTCCTAACGTGATTCTTGCCGATGCATGTTCTGATGGTAGTGGCAGGGTAGGGGCTGGAGTCTGGACAGCAACTCCTCAACCCCACAAAACACGATTGCTGAAGTGGATAACTACTTGACTTCGGCAGGAGCAAACCTAGTGATTCTGCCCTTCTTGATGGCGACTACAACATCGAAGGTGGTGCAGAGGGAGACGGTGGTGTCATCTTTTTTGCTATAGAGATTGACAACCATACCTGCCCCGCCGGGTTGGATGCCGATGGGAGTAAGATCTTCTTTATAGAATTCTCGCATCAGCTTCGCACTTTCCGGCTTGCCCTTAACGGCAGTAATTTTCGCGATCTTGGACTGTGAAGTTTCGCTCTTGGCTATAATCTGAACTGGGGCAAGCTCGGCAGAAACGAGAGTACCCTGGGGAATAGCAACAGATGCGCCTAGGACGGTGGAGAGAAGAGCGATCGTCAGGACAGAAGTCCGTTTCATGGAGCACCTCATTGTTTTTTGATTTTTTGAAGGACACCTTATTTACGAACATACCGCGCCGTCGGTTTAGCTCAGGTGTAAAGTTTTGTCGCGGGTTCCATCCCCTTATTTTGTGGGGTATTGTCTAGGTGCGCACTCTGGCTCCCCAAAAAAAAGAATTCTCTCCCTGAACTAGGAAGAGAATGGCCTGGGATCATTGCTGGAACCGGATTTCTAGGGCATGGTCGGCATGCTGAGATAGGCGTCGGTGCTGAAGGCTTCGGGTGTTTGGGAATAGACAACGGTCAGGTTGCCGAGTTTCTGCAGTTGTTGCAGGTACTGGGCGACAAATTGCTCGGGTTCTTCCCCATCGCTGACTAGGGTAAAGAAGCGCACACCCAACTGGGCAAGCTGGGGCAAATTGGTGTAAGAGTAGCCGTAATTTTGCTGCGGTAATAGGGCGATCGCCCTTTGAAAGTCCCGGCTCTGGGTCAGGGAAGGTCGGGGCAAGGCAATCAACCCCCGGGCAGCGCCCGTGCCACTGGTGAGGAGCAGAACGTTGTTGCTCTGCCATCCATAGCTGAAAACGCTCAACTGCCGCCGTTGGTTGCGGCGATCGCCAACTTCAAAGCTGGTCATAGCCACGGAACCTAACCGCCGAGAAACGGGGCGCACCCGACGGTTGGTGAGACGGGGGATGGCTTGGTTGATCTTGCGCAGCACGGCTTCGGTGCGACGGCGATCGCTCGTTTCCAGGAGCAGTGCGAAGCCAATTTTGAGATTGTTGGTTCCCCAAAAGCCATCCATCAATTCCGTGGGTGTCGGGTAAACGGCGAAGGCATATTCACCGCTGAGCCAGGGCAACAGCTCCCGTTGCACGTTGATGTTGAAGGTGGACTGAAAACCTTCCGTCACCAGTCCGACGATAAAGCCATAGGCAAAGTTACGCTGCGCCTCACGCTCTAGCCACTGCCATTGGGAGCGCAGGTTGCTGCTTGCGGCCACGGTCAGCACCGTACCGGGCAGACGACCCAACAGGCGGGCGCTGGGGTAGCGCACCGGTGGGAGTGGACGCCGACCGTAGGCACTGCTACGAAACCGGAATCCGTCTGCAACTGGCCAGATAGCAAGGTCATAGTGGGTGTACTGTTCCAGAACGGCTGCCCGCAGGGTCTCCAAAAAAATCGGATTATCCTGCTCTGCCCTTTGCCAGTAGGTGCCCAGGGCTGCATAGTTGCCGTAGCCCGCCACAAGGGAGCGCCCCCAGGATTCTTGACCCACGGTGCGACGAAACAGGGGGAGTTGGGATAGCCGATTGCCTGCGGGGCGATCGCTGCCATCAAGGTATTGCTGCAGGGCGGCGACGTTGGGTGTCAAAGCCACCGTATTATCGGGTAACTGGGCGATCGCCAGGGATGGTTGCTCCTGTTCCTTTGGGGAGCGCCAAGTTCGGATCGTCACTCCGCGATATTCCGTAGCGATCATCCCGTGGGTTCCCTGCTCTAGGCGCTGCCGAAAGGCAACAAACGCCGCCTCATCCCGATTTTGCAACAGCAAGATTGGCGCAACTTCGGCTCCCTGGGGGGGCAGTAAAAAGGCTAGGGAAGCATAGGCACCGAGCCAAGGGCGCATGTCGCGGGCAAACTGCAGCCCCTCCTCGGGCAGACCGACGGCTGCTGCCACTTGCCGTGACAGGGCCCCACCTGCCAAGGGCACGGCTGCGAAGGGAATGCCCCGCCATGCATCGGCGTCCGTGGCGATCACCACCATCCCCAGCGCATCGGCGGGCAACTGCTCGGATTGTTTCAGGGTAAAAGCTTGAATCGGCTGCAGCGTAGTCGCCGCCACAATAAGGCTATACATGGGCTCCCCGGAGTTCGTTTGCCCTCATTCTTACCGATTTTAGGGCACTTCTCCATACCAACTTGGCATCAGCAACAGGGGAGGCTCCACGACACTGCGATCGGCAAACTGGGGAACCAAACGACCCAGGAGATGATCCCATAGAGAACTTGGCAGCACCTGTCCCCGCACCGAGGAAGTGAGCAGGGAATCCAGCACATCGCCAAAACTAGGGCGGGCGCGCACTAGGGGTAGCTCGGCGGTGCCGTCGAGACCAAAGCGCTGCCGTGCTAGCTTTCGCAGGGCTTGCTCAGCATCTTCCTGGGTGCCAAGTTCGTCAACCAACCCATTGGCCTTTGCTTGCTGTCCGGTAAAAACACGACCATCTGCGAGCTTGCGAATGGCGGCGACGGTCATGGTGCGCTTGGTGCTAGCATCGGTTCGCCCCTTGACGACATCCTGCACAAATTGCTCGTAGGTGTTTTGCAGGAGGTCTTGGAGCAGCTTTTTTTCCCCGTCGGTGATGGGGCGGAATGAGGAAAGGATGTCCTTGTAGAGCCCGGTCTTAAAGGTTATGGGCTCGATGCCCACCCGATCCAAGAGCGATCGCACGTTAAAGTTGCTTAAAATGACCCCGATGCTCCCCGTCAGGGTGCCGGGATTGCTGTAAATCTGATTTGCGGCGCTGGCAATGTAGTATCCTCCGCTAGCGGCAACATCGAGCATGCTAACCACCAAGGGCTTTTTTTCCCGCAACTGCATCGCTGCCTGATACACCTCCTTACTGGCACCCACGGTACCGCCGGGAGAATTGATCAGCAGTAAAACCCCCTTGATGGAGTCATCCTTTAGCGCTTCCAAGAGGTGATCACGGGCAGCGATCGCGCCACTGGGATTGCCCCGCAAACCATTGATGCTGCCCTCAAGGGAGACGAGTTCTAGGCGATCGCTCGGCACAGAAAACACTAGGGCTTCATCGGCCTGACGACGCTGGATGCCGTAGACCGCAGCTAAAAAGCAAATGGCGATCAAAATTAAAGCGAGAAAACGCCGCTGTTGCATAAAAAAGGAGCGAGGAATACTCGCCCCAATGTAACGTACTTCACGCGCCCGTAGCGCAACGATTTTGCCGAACTACACCGCAATTACACTGCAGTTGTAAACGATTGCTTAAACTCGGCGATCGCCTCCTTCAGCAGACGCTCCGCTTCCTCGCCAATCTTCTTCTCGGCCTTGACCAGCTCCACAAACTTAGCCTTGCTGGTGTTCAGATAGTTGCGCAGACCACGGGTAAACGCACCCACTTGATTGACAGGAATGTCATCCAAGAAGCCATTGATTGCCGTGTAGATCACCGCCACCTGCTCGACCACGGGTAGGGGAGAATACTGGGACTGCTTCAAAATCTCCCGCAACCGCTGTCCTCGGGCCAGTTGGGCCTGGGTAGACTTGTCCAAATCCGATGCGAACTGGGCAAAGGCCACAAGGTCGTCGTACTGGGCTAGTTCCAGCTTGATTTTACCCGCCACCTGCTTCATGGCCTTGATCTGGGCCGCAGAGCCGACACGGGACACCGAAATCCCCGGATTGATGGCCGGCCGCACTCCGGAGTTGAACAGGTCGGAGGACAGGAAGATCTGCCCATCGGTAATCGAAATCACGTTGGTCGGAATGTAAGCCGAAACGTCACCCGCTTGGGTCTCAATGATGGGAAGGGCAGTCATGGAGCCTCCACCCAGCTCATCGTTCAGTTTGGCCGCCCGTTCTAGAAGACGGGAGTGGAGGTAAAACACATCTCCGGGATAGGCTTCCCGTCCCGGAGGGCGACGCAACAGCAAGGACATCTGCCGGTAGGCTTGGGCCTGCTTGGAGAGGTCATCGTAGACCACCAAGGTGGCTTTGCCCTTGTACATGAAATACTCTGCCATCGCCGCACCGGTGTAGGGCGCTAGGTATTGCAGTGTGGCTGGGTCACTGGCATTGGCTGCCACCACAATGGTGTAGTCCATGGCACCCCGCTCCTGCAGGGCATTGACCACATTGGCCACCGTTGAGGCCTTCTGTCCGATCGCCACGTAAACGCAGAGGCAATCTTCGCCCTTTTGGTTAAGAATGGTGTCAATGGCCACCGAGGTCTTTCCAGTCTGGCGATCGCCGATGATCAACTCCCGCTGTCCCCGACCGATGGGAATCATGGCATCAATGGCCGTAATACCCGTTTGCAGGGGTTCATACACCGAGCGTCGGGCAATAATACCCGGGGCAGGCGACTCAATCAGCCGGGACTGCTCCGTATGAATGTCGCCCTTGCCGTCAATGGGGCGGGCCAAGGCATCTACCACCCGACCCACAAAGGCATCTCCTACGGGAATCTGGGCGATTTTACCCGTGGAGCGCACCGAGCTGCCCTCCGCAATACCCCGACCCGTACCCATCAGCACCACGCCGACGTTATCTTCTTCAAGGTTGAGGGCAATGCCGATGGTGCCATCCTCAAACTCCAACAGTTCGCTGGCCATGCAGCGATCAAGCCCATAGACTCGGGCGATCCCGTCGCCAACTTGGAGCACTGTCCCCACATTAGAAACCTGCAGTTCTTGGTTGTACTGCTGAATCTGCTGTTGAATAATGCTGCTAATTTCATCCGGTCTAATGCTTACCATAGTTCCTCCCTAGGCATGAAGTGAAACAAATCAAAGATTGGCCATCAAGCGCGACGAGATCCGCCGCAGTTGACCACGAATGCTCGCATCTACCACCTGCGATCCCACCTTAACGATCACACCCCCAATTAGGTCGGGGTTGATGCTGATGGCTAGCTCCACCTGCTGTGCTCCCGTCATGGTCAGAACCCGCTGCCGCAGCGCTTCCTGCTGGTGGTCGCTGAGAGCATGGGCAGAGGCGACCTCGGCATAGGCAATCCGGCGCAGTTCCCGAAGGAGGTTCTGAAATTCGCGACAGATGGGCTCGAGAAACACGATTCTGCCCTTGTTGACCAAAAGGCAGAGGAAATTGACGGTTGTGGGCTGGAGCCGACCCCCAAATAGGGACTGGATCATCTGGATCTTGTCCTCTGCACGCACGAGGGGAATCGACAGCAATTGGCGTAACTCCGCAGAGTCCGCCAAGGCCGCCAAAACCACCTGGATATCTTCACCGACAGCGTCAAGCTGTTGCTGCTGCTGTGCCAAATTCAATAAAGCCTCAGCGTAGGGGTTGGTCACCGCCTGCCGAGCTGAAGTTGCCCTCATGTGCCTTGTCTCCTTAATTACTGCGATAGCAGCGCAATGCTGCGATCAATAAGTGTGCGGGCTTGATCGTCGCTTAGCCCCCGGGCAAAGTAGGCGCGCACTTCGGCGAGGGCCTTCTCTGCTACCTGTTGCCTGAGCTGGGTCAAGACCCGTTCCTGCTCGGTTGCAATCTCAAGGTTCGCAGCCGCCTTTAGTTTTTCGATGTCCGCGGCGATTCCGGCAAGGATTGTCTCCCGGGCCTTTTGGGCGTCGGCTTCGGCTTGCTGCCTCAGGCGATCGCATTCCCGTTGGGTTTCCGCTAACTTTTTTTGTTCATCTGCTAGGGCCTCGGCCGCCCGTTGCTGCCGCTGGGTAGCTTCTTGGATTGCACTCTCGATGGCGGCACGGCGTTGGGTGAGTACCTTGCCGAGAAAGCTCCTGCCCGCGTAGAACAGAATTACCAAAACAATGAGAAGGTTAATCAGATTAGTTTCGAGAATATCGGGATTGAGGGCGATCGCCCCCGATTCCTCCGCCGTTGCCAATAAAAGAAAGTTCATATCAGTTTTGCGGTTGCTTTGCACTTACGGGACGACACTAGGAAACCTGTGCCAAATCACCCAAAATTTTGACCAATATCTGCCGGCTCAAAGAAGTTACCTGCTGATCGAGGGCAGTACTGGCTTCCTGCTTTTGCTGCTCAATTTCGGCCTTAGCATTCTGAACGTGAACCTGTGCTTCGCTGAGGGCATCGGCTATTTGCTGGTTTCGGATCCTGTTGGCTTCCGCTTGAACAGAGGCAATCAACTCTTGAATGTCCCGCCGAGTCTGGGCTAGTTGCTTTTCGTAGTTTTCAGCCATGGATTTGGCCTTAGACAGGCGATCCTTGGCCTCGGAGATGCCGGAGCGCACAGCTTGCTCGCGCTCGTCGATGACCTTCATGAGGGGCTTGAAAAAAAGCTCGTTGAGGATGGCAACCAAAATCAGAAATTGAATTGCCATAATCGGTAGGGTGGCATCGACATCAAAGAGTCCTCCCTTGCCTTCCGCCTCCGCCGCCAGAAGAACCCAGCGGGTACTCGACAGTCCTAGGATTTCATCCATCATGGTTCTATGGGGTTCTAACGCATAACAGTACAAGAACAGGCTAGGGGTATAGGCCCCTAGCTCCAGACAGCGTTTCGGCAGTGACTAGGCGGAAAAGGGGTTGGCGAAGAGCAACACCAGAGCCACGACTAGACCGTAGATGGTCAGAGCTTCCATAAATGCCAAGCTCAACAAAAGGGTGCCACGAATTTTACCTTCGGCTTCGGGCTGGCGAGCAATCCCCTCGACAGCACGGCTAGCGGCGTTTCCTTGTCCAAGGCCAGGGCCGATGGAGGCCAGACCAACAGCAAGGCTAGCGGCGAAAACGGAAGATGCAGCTACGAGTGGATCCATGATTTCCTCTTTCGTGAATAGTAAATAAACGGGGGTTGTGATGTAAAAGGCAACTATTAGGGGCAACCCAGGGCTAGCCAGCTTGACTAACCGTGGTGGTCGCTGTGTTCTTCTTCACCATGCCCTTCCATCGCTTCGCCAATGTAAGAGGCAGCAAGGGTAGAGAAGATGAGGGCCTGAATGGCACTTGTGAATAGTCCCAAAATCATGACCGGCAGGGGCACGACGAGGGGAACCAACAGCACAAATACCCCCACAACCAGCTCATCAGCCAAAATGTTGCCGAATAGACGGAAACTCAGGGAGAGGGGCTTAGTGAAATCTTCAATCACCCAAAGGGGCAAGAGGAAGGGCGAACCCTGAACATACTTGGAAAAGTATCCCAAACCCCGCTCCTTGAACCCGGCATAGAAATACGCCAGGGAAACTAAGAGGGCAAGGGCAATGGTGGTATTGACATCCGAGGTCGGTGCTGCCAATTCCCCTTCGGGAAGCTTAACCAGTTTCCAAGGTACGAGCGCCCCAAGCCAGTTGGAGACAAAGATAAACAAGAACAGACTACCAACAAACGGTACCCATTCCCGATAATGTTTGACACCAATTTGGTCTTTGGCAATACCTTGAATGAACTCCAAGGCATATTCCATAAAGTTTTGAAAGCCGCCGGGAACGGTCTGGAGGTTGCGCGAGGCGATCGCCGAAGCTACAACCAGAACGCCAATCACAATCCAGCTTACGATCAGCACCTGACCGTGAACTTCAAGATTGCCCAGTTGCCAGTAAAAATGTTTCCCTACTTCGAGGGCAGCCATCGTTGGGAAGGAGGCAAGCATCATATTAATGAGTTGTTGGAAGAAGGATGGACAGGGGCCGCCGTCACCCAATCCTGAAGTCCTACCACAAGAATTGCGAGCTTGTAGGTGAGGAAGCCGAGGAATACTGGCACGATACGGAGCTGATCCCATCGCGCGGCCACAAGCATAACGGCAACGAATAGAGCGAGCCGTGGAAAACCCAATCGGAACCCCGAAGTTTTTCCCTGCTCGTTGAGCCGATCAACTTCTCTCGCCAGCATACGCAGGTAGAGAATTCCGACCCATGCCCCTAGGAAATAGCTCAAGGTAATCCGCTGACCGTATACCCCATAGACAAACAAGGCAATCCCAAGGGAGAGGGCAATGGTTGTCCTGAGTAATCGGCGTTTGAGCTGCTCGTATTCCGCCAAGGACTGACCTTGGATCTCAGCACCATAGGACTGCTGAAGGCGCTCTTGGCTTTTGGCGGGCAGGATTTTCACGGATCGAGACGCAGGTCGCTTTACACCGTGGTTAAGCATATCACGGCGAATGTCACAGTTTATTTATTTGTCTTTTGGGATGGGATAGAAGGAAAGATAATGCAATTGGCTCGGACAGGACGTGACAGTGCCTTGCCCCAATCGGGGAACCTTTCGGGGCGGCTGTGGCGTCAGGAAACTTGCTGCAGGACAAGCAAGCCGACACTGTCTGGGTTCGGGCCTGGGTTCGGGTTTTGTTGTGTGACGGAGAAACTGTTGCTATAACCTCAGGGTTAGGAGGAATATCGATGAAGTTGCAACCGTTGGGTTTTGGGATTGTGGGAGCACTGTTGGCACCCTTGCCGGTGCTGGCCCAGTACCCGATTATTTTTAACCATGCGAAGTACATCACCATGAATCAAGAGCGCTGCGAACAGCGGGCGGAGGAGGCGATGCGGCAGGCGGGATTTAGCGAGGACTTTGAGCCCATCGGTCGGGGTGCTTTTGGAGTCAATGGGCGCTATAGTGCATCAATTCGCTGTGAAGCAGATCGGGGCGTTGTGTTTTTTGCCGTGGCGGGCCCGGACAACGGCACTAGTCGCAATCTTGTGGTGCGGCTGCAAAGGGCGTTTTAGATGATGGTAGGGACAGGCGTTGGGTGATAATATGCAGGGTCTTCGTTTTGGGGTGCAATGGGATATGGTGATGTCATTCGGTAAAGCTGCTGTACTTGGCTCGGTGATCGCTGGTTTGATTGGCTCCCAAGGAGGATTGGCCCAAACCCGTCCCTCGCCCCGCCCCAACTCCCTAGAGAGTACGGTGCTTAGTATTTCCGGTGGGGAGAGGCTTGTGGCCGAGGCCACGGCTGCCGCTAGCCGGCAAAATTATGACCTGGCCGTATCGAAGCTACAGGATGCCCGGCAGGTGTTTAACAACCTCTCTAATTTTTATCAGGAGCTATTTACCAGTTTTTCTGGTGTTGATAATCGCTTGGCGGACGGTCACCGGCAGAGGGCGCTGCAAGCGGCTCAATTGCGCGATCGCGCCACCTATGAATTGGCAATTGTCTATCGGGCCCAGAACCGTCCGGAGTTGGCAGTTCCCCTGCTGGTGCAGTTGATTCGCAGCCAGGCACCGACGCGGGAGCTAGGACAGCTGGCCTACCAGCAATTGTTTGAGTTGGGGTTTGTCGAGGAGGCATTTCCCCGCACCAGTCGCAACTAGGCTGTCAACCATCCCGTAAAAAGCGCAGGGGCACGTCAATTGGCAGGACGAAACGGGCGGGAGCGCAGGTCTGGGGGTTGGATGAGCCAGCGATCGCCCTTTTGCACAACTTGGGCTAATTCTTGACCGCGGCGATCGCGCAACCGGAGCCCGTACCCCCTGCGGATGGCGTCTTGGGCCAGGAAGGTAATGATCCGATAGCGGCTGAGGAGGTCGGCGGTTGACCAACGGGCGACATTAATTGTAATGTCAACGTACTTTTGTTGGTCGTTGTTAGTAATGGCTTCTACCCAGTTGGCATCTAACCGCTGCGATCGCCACCACAGACTGGGCTGGACGGGCTCCTGGGGGAGGGCATGGGCACTGGAGATGACCGATGTGCCCGCTAAGGTAAGCCCCGCAATGAGACCCACGGGCACTAGGAAAGCGCGGAAGCTTTGGCGAAGGGTAGACATGGCCTTAGGATACTACGGATGATGGCTCCCCTAACCCTTCCTTTGGGGCTACGCGCCTCCCAAAAATCTCCGAAGATCCTAGGTGGTCGATCGCGCCAAGGCACGCCCCGGCTACGGCAATGTTTTTCGGTGCACAAGGCTGGAAATAAAGACTACGAATGCGAGGATGCCTACGCCTGGTGGTCCCACGGACGGGACTGGGTCGTGGCGATCGCCGATGGAGCTACGGAATCTTCCTTTGCCCGGCAGTGGGCCCAAATATTAGTGGAGACCTACGTTCGCCGACCGACGGAGGATCTCTCGGCGGATTGGCTGTCGCCTCTGCAGCAAAGCTGGGCCCAGTGGCTTGAGAACCAACCCCTACACTGGTTTGCGCGCCGTAAGGCCCAGGAGGGCGCCTTTGCAACACTCCTAGGGCTGGTGCTATTGCGGGATCGGCAGTGGCGGGCGATCGCCGTTGGCGATTCCTGTCTCTTTGTCGTGCGCCAGCAGCGGATGGTTGCCTGCTTTCCCCTGGCCAGCGGGGCGCTGCTAGGTTTTCGTCCCCCCCTTTTGGGTTCCCTGGGTCAGGGTAAGCACCCCCGGGAAATGGTTTGTTCGCTCCATGGGGTGGGGCGGCTCGGCGATCGGTTCTTTCTGGTGACCGATGCCCTGGCCGCCTGGATCTTCAATCAATTGGAATTGGGGGCAGATCCTTGGGGACAGCTTAATGGAATCCGTAGCGATCGCCAGTTTTACCAGTGGGTGGAGCGGGAGCGATCGCACCGGCGGCTCCCCAATGACGACACAACCCTGATCTGCTTGGAGTTGCGGTCATAGCACTCCCTTCGAGCTGGGGATCTCGTGGCTACGGCGGGGATCGAGGGCGATCGCCATCCGAAAAGCGCGGGCAAAGGCCTTGAAGTTTGCTTCGATGATGTGATGGGAATTAAGCCCCGCAAGTTGCTGAATGTGGAGGGTCATCTGGGCATGGTTAACGATAGCTTGCCAAAACTCCCGCACCAATTGGGTGTCGTAGGTGCCAACGCGGGCCGTGGGAATCGCAAGACCGTAGGCTAAATAGGGACGCCCCGAAAAATCCAGGGCCACCTGCACCAGGGATTCATCCAGGGGAGCCAAAAAATGTCCAAAGCGGGCAATACCCTTGCGATCGCCAAGGGCCTGGGCTATGGCCTGTCCCAGGGCAATCCCGACATCCTCGTTGGTGTGGTGATCGTCAATGTGGAGATCGCCAGTTGCGGTGACGTGCAGATCAATTAAGCCATGGGCGCACCACTGGTGCAACATGTGGTCAAGGAACGGAATTCCCGTTGCCACCTCCGCCTTACCCGTGCCGTCGAGATTGAGGATGACCGCCACTTTGGTTTCTCCAGTTTGGCGTTCCACACGGGCAATACGGGGCAATGACATAGGTCTATACTGACTCACAGGAACATGATTGTTTCACCTTAGCATCAAAAATATGCGCCACACTATGCGCCACATTGTGCTCCACCGCCTGATGAAATTTGTCCATCAGCACCAGCAACCGCTCATGGCGATCGGCATTATTGGTTTGGTCTATGGCGGCGTGATGGCGTTGCGCAGTACCCGTGCCTTTGTGCAACTCGAGCTGCGCTCCTACGACGCCATGGTGCGCCAACGGGGGAAGCTCAGTCCCGAGCCCGATGTTGTCCTTGTCACGATCAGTGAAGACGATATTCAGAGGAAAAGGCGTTGGCCCTGGAGCGATCGCATGTTTGGGCAATTGGTGACAATAATTTCCCAAGGAAAACCAGCGGTGATCGGTATCGATAAGTACCTAGATCTCGAGCAGCCTCCTGAGGATGTGGGAGGTCGCTCAGCCCTAGTGGCGGCGATCGCCGCGGCTAAGAATGTAGTCAACGTTACTTTTATTGCTGCCCAATCCGGGGCGCGTAGCGTTGTCCCCCCCGACGATCTCAAGGGAATCAGTAGTTTTGGCTTCGCCAATATGGTCACGGACGAGGGGAACGTAGTGCGGCGGGCTGTTCTCCTCGCAGATGATTCCGCATCCTTTGCCTACGAACTGGCGGATCGGTTCCTGCGATCGCGCGGCCATGCCGGATTGACGTTCGACCGCGATACCATCACCCTGCGGGCGGGAGATCAGATCGTTCCCCGCTTTACGCCCACCTATGGGGGATACCAGGACGAAGATGCCAGCGGCTATCAAATCATGATCAACTATCGCGGGCCGGCGAACTTTTTTAAAACGGTGTCAGCGGCCGATCTTCTTGATGAAAAAATAAAAGATGACGATCTCCGCAAAATCTTCGGCGATCGCCTCGTTTTGATTGGCGCTACGGCAGTGAGCGTTAGGGATGATCACACCACCCCCTTTTCGACGGGGGCTGAAGTTACCTACGGAGTGGAGATCCACGGGCACATAGCCAGCCAGCTGATCCGTGCCGCCCTCAATGACCAACCGCTGATCCATGTGATCCCCAATTGGGCAGAGTGGCTTTGGATCCTCTGCTGGAGCATCCTGGGAGGTATGACAGCCTTTCGGCTACGCCAATCGGCCATGAATCTGACCGCCCTGCTGCTGCTCACTGCCCTGTTGTACCTGTTTGTTTACACCCAACTGATGCAGGGATTGTGGTTACCCCTGATTGCACCGCTTCTGGGGCTCGTCGCGGCCAACATCATGACCGTGGCCTATTTGCTATCCCTAGAGCAGGCGGAACGCAAGATTCTGATGGGGCTTTTCTCGCGCCATGTGTCCAAGGAGTTGGTGAGCATTATCTGGAGTAGCCGCCAAAAATTTCTTGAGGATGGTCGGATCCAGGGGCAGGATGTCTACGTGACGGTGCTGTTTACGGACATGCGCAACTTTAGCACTGCCGCCGAGGCCCAGGCCCCCAACGAGACGATGAACTGGCTCAACCACTACCTTAGCCTCATTGCCGATGAAATTCTGCGCCATGGCGGAATGGTTGACAAGTACATTGGGGATGCGGTGATGGCGGTGTTTGGGGTGCCCATTCCCCATCGCAGCCCGGACCAGCAGCAGCGGGATGCTTGCAATGCGGTGCGCGCTGCCGTGACCATTGCCCAAAAATTGCAGCAACTGAACGAAACCTACATTGCCCGGGGGTTGCCGCCAGTGGTGACGGGGATTGGCATCAACTCCGGCTGGGCGATCGCCGGTAGCCTGGGCAGCGATGAACGCATGGAGTATTCCGTCCTTGGCGATACGGTCAATATTGCCTCCCGCCTTGAGGGACTTAACAAGCAAATCGATGGCGGCCCTTACCACATCCTGGTGAGCGAAGCCACGCACCAGCACCTCTCTGATAACTTCAAAACCGAATTTGTCGATAGTGTCCGCCTGAAGGGAAAGCAGCTTGAGACCCCGGTGTACCGCGTCCTAGACTGCCACGCCACCGCCATTGAGGTGCCTGGGCAACCCGCAGAAAACTATCCACCTGCGGCCTAGGTTCCCTACTTTCTAGGGAGTACCAATAATGCTAGGATTGCCGTCGTCGTAAACCCCCGCTAGGGCCGCAATCATCATCGTTGCTAGGGTGCCCACGAACAGGGCCTTCCATCCCAGCTCGGCAATATCTTTGCGCCGTGAAGGAATCAATGCCGTCGTTCCCCCCACAAAAATGCCCACCGATGCCAAATGGGCAAACCCCGACAGGGCATAGGACACGATCAGCACGGTGCGGTTGCTCACCAAGCCCGCCTTGGCGGCCTCGGCGATCGCCTGGTAGGGAGGAATGGCTGTTTCTAGCAGCCGGCGGCCGATGATCACCGATGCAACCCAAGCGTCTTTTTGCTCTACTCCGGTCAGGAGGGTGAGGGGGTAAAAGAGCGCCCCCTGCATGTTCGGTAAGTTGACCACCCTAAATACCCCACCCACTTGGCGCAGCGCCTCAGCCCAAAATGCCGTATTGTCCGGCTGGAACTCTGCCAACCCCGCCAAAAAGCCAAAAACCTGGTTGATGAGAAACACTAGACCCACAATCATGATCAGCACGGCGGCGATCGATACCGCCATCTTGAGACCGTCTAGGGCCCCCAAAATCATGGCACTCATGGGAGCGACCTTTTCCGGCTGATCTTCAGGGGCGATCGGCTCATCAGGAATTCCCCCCATGGTCAGGGGGCGCTCCCGCTCGGGAACCACAATCTTGGAGAGTACAAAACAAGCCGGGATCGCCATCACCGAAGCCGACACCAAATGCCCCAGAATATTGGGAAACACTGGGCGTAGAAAACTCACGTAGATGGCTAGCGTCGAAGATGCCGCCGTGCCAAAACAACATGCCAAAATCGCGCACAGTTCACTGCGGGTCATCTTGGCGAGATAGGGCTTCACCACAATAGCGGCCTCGATGCCGACGAAGATGTTTGCGGCACCACTCAAAGACTCTGCCCCACTTAGCCGCATCGTCCAGAAAAAAACCTTGGCAAAGAAATTGGTAATTACTTGAATAATGCCCAAATTCTCCAACAGCGCCATGAAGCCAGAAAAGAAAATCACGGCAGGCAGCGCCCGGAAGGCAAAAATGTAGCCCAGATTGACGTCCGGCTTGCCCGTGGGTAGCGGCACAATGTTTCGTCCAAACACAAAGCGTGCCCCTGCATCGGCAGCAGCAAATAGCCCGTCCAACAATTTACTAAACTCATTCAGTGCTTCGCGGGTCTGGGGGTTGCGGAACACCAAAAAACCCAAAACCAGTTGCAACCCAATGCCCAACCCAATCGTGCGCCAAGCAATCACCCGGCGATTCTCCGAAAACAGCCAAGCGACCACACATAGCCCAAAAATCCCCAGCAGCGAAATGACGTTAAGATAGGTCATAGGACACCTTCCAGATAGGGATGACACACGAGGGTTGGAAATGGTAGGATAATAAACGCTCTAGTTACGGTTTACAACAAAAAAATCCAAAGAAACCATGGCAAACATCAAGTCAGCAAAAAAGCGGGTTCAAATAGCAGAGCGCAACCGCTTGCGCAACAAAGCCTATCGATCTGCTGTTAAGACCCTCATTAAAAAGTACTTCGATGCCCTGGCCAGCTACCAGGAAGCTCCGTCGGAGGAATCCTTGCAGCAGGTCAATCAAACGATGTCCCAGGCATACAGCAGAATTGACAAAGCCGTCAAGCGCGGCGTGCTCCACGACAACACCGGGGCCCGGCGCAAGTCGCGTCTGATGAAGCACCTCAAAGCTGCAACTGCTGCTGCGGCTGCCTCCTAGCTCAGCCCTGTTTTAGCGTGCGTGCTAGGGTCTGGTCCCGTCGCAGAGCCTATTGCCTTGACTGAGTCTCCATGCGGGGGCTTTAACGCAGCCACCGTTACCAATGTGTATCCCTCATCAGCTATGAACGAGCCCGACCCTAGCGCCCAACAGTTTAAAGACCGGTTTCTCCACGCTCGCCACGCTTACCAAGGTGAGGTGACCCTGGGCAATTTAGCCTTTGATGCCAACCTGCAGGAATTTGCCAGCCGCGTGGCAATCATCTGCGCCTTGGAGACCGGTGGCAAGATCTCCCCCCAGGAAGCCTATAGCCAAATTAAGTCTCTGTGGCAGAAGTTTGCCGCTTCCGCCGAGAACCTCATCAACATCGAGTGAGCGCGCAAACGTTGTCATTCTGAACCGGAAGATTTACAATCATTAACATTGGGTTGCGTCTGCTGTTCTGCTACCCAGTTGCAGTGTGCTCTATTTTGCTTCGGTGCGGCTGGTTGGTGTGGTGCGGAATTAACCTTCCGCTGCACTTAAGTTTCAAAGGAATGGCGTTTCCTAAATCAGCACAATTATCAAGGATTATTCATGCCTTCTTATTTCTCAGAGCTTGGACTGTCGGAAGTGCGGGTTGCCCGCCTAGAGGCGATCGGCTTTCAGGAGCCCACAGCGATTCAAGTGCAAGCTATTCCCCACCTGCTTGCCGGCCACGATGTTCTGGGACAGGCCCAGACGGGAACTGGTAAAACTGCGGCCTTTTCGATCCCCCTGCTGGAGCGTCTCGAGCTGGAGTGTGATACCCTCCAAGGCTTGGTTTTGACCCCCACCCGCGAGTTGGCGCTTCAGGTCACCCAAGCCATGCGCAGCTTTAACCTTAAGCCTGGGGCACGAATTCTTTCTGTATACGGTGGTGCCGCCATTGACCGGCAAATCTCCCAGCTCCACAAGGGAGTTCACGTGGTCATTGGTACGCCGGGTCGCGTGATTGACCTGATGGAGCGCGGGGCATTAAACCTCACTGCGCTGCGGTTTTTTGTCCTGGACGAAGCCGATGAAATGCTCAACATGGGGTTCATTCAGGATGTGGAAAAGATTCTGGCAACGACCCCTGCCGAACGGCAGACGGCGTTTTTCTCGGCGACGATGCCCCCGGCTGTGCGTCGTTTGGTAAAAAATTATCTGCGATCGCCCGTCACGATTAAGGTAGAGCCGGAGGTAGGAACAACCAACCCGATTGACCAACAGGTCTATCAGGTGCCGCCCCACCTGACCAAGGAGGAGGCCCTACTGCCAATTTTGGAACTGGAAAGCCCCGCCTCGGCCATTATCTTCGTGCGCACCAAGGAAACTGCCAGCAAGTTGACCGAAACCCTTGTCAGTGCTGGGCACAGCGTGGATGAATACCATGGCAATCTGTCCCAATCCCAACGGGAAACCCTGATTCGACGGTTTCGCAGCCAGCAGGTCAAATGGGTAGTGGCTACGGACATTGCGGCCCGGGGATTGGATATTGATGGACTAACCCATGTCTTCAATTTGGATTTGCCCGATGATCCCGAGCGCTACGTGCATCGCATCGGACGCACGGGACGGGCTGGCAAAACTGGAATTGCCATTACCCTGGCCACAGCACGGGAGCGCTACAAGCTGCGCGATCTGGAAAAGCATATGGGGCAACCCCTGCCCGTCCAGCCGCTGCCCACCCTAGCCCAGATCCAAGAGCAGCGCATTGCCCGATTCACTCAATTGATCCAGCAGACCCTGGCAGGGGAGCGCTTGGCCTCGTTCTTACCCCTCGTGTCCCAGTTGTCGGAGGACTACGACGCCCAGGCGATCGCCGCTGCGGCCCTGCAACTGGCCTACACCTCGATTCAGTCGGAAAAGTCGGAGCAGGCTACGCTACAGGT
Organism: Cyanobacteria bacterium UBA999; assembly: GCA_002291895.1. GTDB lineage: Bacteria > Cyanobacteriota > Cyanobacteriia > Pseudanabaenales > Pseudanabaenaceae > UBA999. The sequence goes on along the minus strand of DBAX01000066.1, from coordinate 8,533 downwards.
GCTGAGCAAAAAGGCCCCAGAGCGTCCCGCCAAGCCCGTGAAGCCAACGCGCACCAATCAACGCTACGAAAACCGGGATTCACGCCCGGCGGCACCTCGCCATCGTTAGGGTGAATTACCTAGCTTAGGGGTACTGCACTTCAACCACCGTGTGTACGTTGCCACGGGGGTTGTAGTCGCCGATGAGGGTGGCTTTGTGGGGCTGAACCGCCGCAACGAAGTCATCCATAATTTGGTTAACGGCTTCTTCGTGGGAAATGTAGCGATCGCGATAACCGTTGATGTACAGCTTGATGGCCTTAAGCTCCACTACCTTTTGAGCTGGGGTATAGGTGAGGGTTAGGGTAGCAAAATCGGGATAGCCGGAAAAGGGACACTTGCAGGTGTACTCGGGTAGGGTAATGGTGATGGTGTAGTCCCGACCAGGGCGGGGATTAGGGAAAGTCGTGAGGGTTCCCTCTTCAATTTCCCGCTCGCCGTACTTGAGCGGTTGGGGCTGCAGTTCTGAAAGCGGTTGGGTTTGGTCGGTCATAGTATTAGCCTAGGGAACGTTAAGTTGGGTTTCGGTACTGCCGCCAGAAACCTCGATGGTTTGCTGGTCGAGCTGGGCAACGGCGCGATCACCCCGTACGGTCATGTTGCGCTCCGGTTGCTGGTAGAAGATATTGCCCATGGCAATAATCCGCTGACTGGGAACGCGCCACTCCACAGTATCGGCCGTTACGGTGCCCTGGGTAGACTTAAAGCGCGACTTAACCTGCCCTTGGAGAAAGATACTCTCCTGCTCCAGGGCCGCCGAGCCAGTCTGGGCGGAAACCTCAATGCCACGGGCACCACTGATGGCGGTAAAAGCCTGGGGCAGGGTTACAACTTGGCGCTTGAGGTTCCACACTGCCTCGGTAGTGGCAATTTCTAGCTCTAGGGTGGGATCCTTAGCCCTGACTTTGCCGCTGACCTCAAGGGTTTGCTTGGCAATTTCCCACTGCCCGCGGTCGGCGCTGAGGGTCAGACGATCCTTAACCTGCAAAACTGTGAGGGGCTCGTCGGTAAACACCCGCTCGCGATCGGCATCCCAGGTGATGCGTTGCCCCCGAATTTCGAGGGGAGGTTCGACGGCGGTGCCAAGGACATTGTCGCTGAGGGTAAAACAGTTTTGGCTAGGGCGGGCTTCTAGCTTCTGTCCCGTTAGGGTTAGGCGCTCCTTGGGCTGGCGGATGGTTACGGTGCCCGTGCCACTCATGCGGTCATCCTTAGAGTTCCACAAAATTTCGGCAGCGGTGAGGGTCAAGTTGTCCTTAACGGCGATCGCCCGCACGTTGCCCTTCATCGCAATTTGCTGCTGCGCCTGGTCTAAAACACCGGCATCGCTGGTAGCAGTAATGAGCAACTCCCCATTTCGATAAAACTTGCCCGACACCTGCTGAACATCGGCAACGCGGCGATCTTGGCGGTAATCAATACGCTTGGCATTGACCTCCCACAACAGCTTGCCCGCCCGGTCGAACTCCGTGAGGCGAATGTCGAAAAGGCTGGAACTGGCCTCCTGGGGTGGTGGCGCAACCACTGTTGACGCGGGATTTTGCGCAATCAACCAGGGCACGAAGGCCAGGGCCACAAGCCCCAGAAAGGCAAAGATGAGACGACGCCACTTAGTCATGAACCTGTCAAAAGGGGATCTAATTGGCCCTGGCGATCTAGTTCGTAGAGGCGATCGCAGCCGCCAATGTGCTGGTCATCGATAAAAATCTGGGGAACGGAGCGCCGACCATCGTTGCCCCGCGCCACCATCTGGATCCGAGCCGCTTCGTCGCCATCGATCCTGTATTCAATGAAGGCGACTCCTTTTTGGTTTAGAAGGGCCTTAGCCCGAAGGCAAAAGGGGCAAGTTTGCCATGTGTAAATTTCAACTTTAGGCATGGGGCAGGCGTTCCTTACAAACCATCGAACTTATTCTACTCTGAAGTATGGAACAGCTCACGACGCTCCCCACGGGTACCAAAAAAAGAAAAAGTTACGAAACCCTAATAATTATTACTGAGTTTAGACAACCCCTTTCTCGCCGATTACAGGGGGTAGAATGGTGTCAGGAAAAGAGCGCGCGACCCTGTTCCAACACAAACCATTGATTAGAAATCCAGGAGGGTTGTGCTATGAAACGGGCATGGGAAGAAATGATGGAATTTATGGTTGAGGCAGTGATGCACATTTTTCAACCTGCAAAGGATAACTACCCAGCATCGGGGGTGCAACCCTTTACGGGTGAGCCGAGTCGTTAGGGCGCGATGGTGTTTTATGGTAGTTGGTCATTGGCTTCGACTTCGCTCAGTCAGTCGAGATAGTAATGTCTTGAATAGCATGTTATTGCTACAAAAGAACGTAGGAATAGAGTAAAGAAATACCTAAATCGCTTGCTGGAAATTGGCGGTATTCCTAAGGTTTTGACCAGAATTTATTCTAGGAAATTAGCGTGGCAACCTGCTTGCTGCGCTTTTTTTGTCATTTGATGCATGGGGAAATGTCAACCACAGTACCGTGGGGAAGGGGGCAAGTCCATAATTTGTTGATTTGCTTCGACAGCACCACCAGAGGCATGGGCAAGGGGGTAATTCTGAAAGCAAATAATGATGGTGAAGTTGAGCGCCAGTAGAGTTGCTTCAAATCAATATAAAAAATGTCCGCTTTAACGATCTGTTATACCCTTTCTGGATGGGGCTAAGGGTCTAGTCTGGAGGCAAACTTATTTTGCCGTTATTGTATTTATCCCACAGCTCAAACCCCATTTTGAATCTTTTTTTAGATGTATCCATGTATGCTTTTATTTCGGACTGCAACAACTTTTTTATCACAGGTTGCTTTGATAAAGTTAACAACTCTTTTAATTCATCTCGCGAAAAATCGGCTTGCAGTCTTTCTGTGTAGTCATCTTTGAAATATTTCCACCCAATTTCTCGCGCTAACATCTTTCTAAACCTTGCATAAAGCTTGGAATCGTTACCCTTGCCAATTAAGGTGCCCATCAAGTGATCGAAATGCATATCGTATCTTTTTGCGATTCCTGTCTCTGTCAGTACTTCGCTCGCTAATTTATACTTCGGGGTCTCTCCAGCGGATGTTTTGAATTGGTTTTGATCCAAAAAGAGTCGTTGAGAATTTGCTAAATATACAGTAAAAAAGGTGAAGCAGATGACCAGCAAAAACGTTAGAAACCTTGAAAAATAAAACTTTGCTTTAGACATTGGAATTTGATTGTTTCAATATCGATATGCGATCTTGCCAGAGATCTGAGCCACTTTGCAGCAAATTCTCTTGGCATCATAGTTTTCTGTGTGTGGTAAAAACATATCAGTTTTATGATTTTGTGCAAAGATATTGCCTCTCTATATTCTGAATCTAAGCAAGGGAGAACTCGCATGCTTTAGCTGTGCCATCTCCTTTCCAGAATTCATCAGCAATGCCAGCGCTTTCGGTTCGCCTAATCTCGGTTGAAACAGCCAATCTCAACGAACACTTCGGTTTGTATAATCTGATCGATAAGCAAATAAACAGTACATTGGGGCAAACATGCCCAAGGAACCAAGCACCATGCACGTCCACGCCTACGCCGCTACCACCCCTGGCGAAACCCTGATGCCCTTCAGCTATACGCTGCCGCCCCTAGGCGATAAACAAGTGGATATTGCCGTGGAGTCCTGCGGTATTTGCCATAGCGACCTCAGCATGTGGCACAACCATTGGGGCATCACCCAATATCCCTTCGTGCCCGGGCATGAAGTCATCGGCACCATTGCGGCCGTGGGTGCTGCCGTTACCCAGCTTCAGGTGGGGCAGAGGGTCGGACTGGGTTGGTTTTCCCATTCCTGCGGCCATTGCCACTCCTGCATGACCGGCGATCACAACCTTTGCCAAACGGCGGAACAAACGATTGTGGGTCGCCATGGGGGTTTTGCCAATGTGGTGCGCGCCTATGAAGAATGGGCGATCCCCCTGCCGGAGGGGCTCGATCCCGTGTCGGCGGGGCCGATGTTCTGCGGTGGCATCACGGTTTTTAACCCCATCGTGCAGCACGACATCAAGCCCACGGATCATGTGGGTGTGATTGGGATAGGTGGGTTGGGGCACCTGGCCCTGAAATTTTTGCGGGCCTGGGGCTGTGCGGTGACGGCGTTTACCTCCACGGCGGCTAAGGCGGAGGAAGCCCGGCGTTTGGGAGCCGATCGCATTATTGATTCGCGGGATCCGGCGGCCCTAGGGGCAGCGGCAAATTCTTTAGATATGATTCTCTGCACCGCCAATGCCAACCTGGATTGGGGGCTCTACCTGGCGGCATTGCGACCCAAGGGGCGGTTGCATTTTGTGGGCGTGGTTCCCGATGCCATTGCCACCCATGCCTTCCCCTTAATTGCGGGGCAAAAGTCCCTTTCTGGTAGCCCCCTGGGCAGCCCGGCCACCACCCAGCAAATGCTGGAGTTTGCGGCCCGCCATGGCATTGCCCCGGAGGTGGAAACCTTTACGTTGGATCGGGTGAATGAAGCCCTGGCCCATCTGGAATCGGGGAAAGCCCGCTACCGGATTGTGTTGCAGCAGGGGGTTGCCGGTGCGTCATGATTGAAGAAATAGGGGGCGATCGCCCTTGGGTAGGGATTTGGGGGTAGATTAGGTACTTACTTTTCCTAGGGTCTCAGACGGCGATCCATACCCCATAGGCTATCTATGAATACTATCGACTACCTGCGGATCAGCGTCATTGACCGCTGCAATTTTCGTTGTAGCTACTGTATCCCCGAAGATGCCAGCCTTTCCTACCTGCCGCCCCAGTCTGTGCTCAGCGATGACGAACTGATATTTTTGGTGCGGGAAGTATTTGTGCCCATGGGCATCCATCGGTTCCGGTTGACGGGTGGTGAGCCGCTTCTACGCCAGGGCATTGTGGATCTGACCCGGGCGATCGCCCAGGTGCCAGGGGTATCGGATCTGTCCCTGACCACCAACGGCTACTTTTTGGCGGAACTGGCGGAGCCGCTTTACCAGGCTGGGTTGCGGCGGCTTAATATCAGTTTGGATTCCCTGGATCCCCAGATTTTTGCCCAGATTACCGGACGTGATCGCTGGCTCCAGGTGTGGCAGGGCATTCTTGCTGCCCATGGGGTAGGGTTTAGCCCCCTGAAGCTGAATGTGGTGGTGGTGCCCCAGGTCAACGAGCACGAAGTTCTGGATTTGGCCCGTTTGACGATCGAGCGCCCCTGGCACGTGCGCTTCATCGAATTTATGCCCATTGGCAACACCGCCCGCTTTGAGTCCGAGGGTTGGGTGCCTTCGGCGGGCTTGCGGGCCCAACTGGGCGATCGCTTTGGGCTTGGGCCGGGGTTTTGCCAGGGCAATGGCCCCGCCGATGTGTTCCAGATTCCCGGAGCTATGGGCACGGTGGGGTTTATCAGTCAGATGTCGGAGTGCTTTTGCGATCGCTGCAACCGCCTACGGCTCTCGGCCGATGGTTGGCTGCGGCCGTGCCTGCTGAATGAATCGGGGCAGGTGCACCTACGGGATGCCCTACGCCAGGGGTCCGATGCCGGGGCATTGCAGGGGATGGTGCGGGATCTGATCGCAGCTAAGGCGGCGATTAACTTCCAGGAGCGCGATCGGGGTACTACAAGTAGCTACAGCCGCACTATGTCCCAGATTGGCGGTTAGGGAATTCCTAGGGAATTTCGGCGGAGCGATCAAGCTGCCGCAGGGCCTCGGCAAAATCCTTAACCCCGCGAAACTGCCGGTAGACCGAGGCAAAGCGGACGTAGGCCACTTCATTGATGCGCTTGAGATGGGTCAGTACCATTTCCCCTACCTCGGTGCTGCTGACTTCGTGGAGCGATCGCAGTTGCAATTGGGATTCGATTTCGTCGATCACCGCTTCGAGGCGGCTTTGGCAAATGCCGGTCTTTTCGCAGGCCCGCACTAGTCCCCGCAGTAATTTTGAGCGATCGAAGGACTCAACGGCCCCATCCCGCTTCACAATCATCAGAGGGACGAATTCCACCCGCTCGTAGGTGGTAAACCGCCGTTGGCAAGCCAAGCACTCGCGTCGCCGCCGAATGCTGCGCCCCGACTCGGCAGAGCGGGACTCCAGAACGCGACTCTCGGTGTGCTGACAAAAGGGACAGTGCATGGGCTGATCCTAGCACCGGCCTGCGGCCCTAGGACTAACCCAAAGCAGCTTACTTCTTCAGAATTGTCACCACGAGGGGCGTGGTATCCGTAGCCGGGGTGACACCTTCCGGTAGCTTGAGATCGGCAATGTGAATCCCCTGACCAACATTGAGGTCGGTGATGTCTACTTCCAAGAATTCGGGCACCTGCTCGGGGGGGCAGGACACGCGGATTTCGTTCATGCCCACATCCACGGAGCCGCCCCCAACTTTAACGCCGACGGGAACACCGATGAAGTGGAGGGGAATGCTGACTTCCACTCGGCTTTGGTTTTGGATGGCAAAGAAGCTGAGGTGGTAGACCTCGTTTTTGTAGGGGTGGTGCTGCACTTCCCGCAGGAGGGTTTTGCCCTTAAAGTTGCCATCGGTGACGTTAACTTCAATCAGGGTGTTGTTGACTACGGCCTTGCGCAGCAGTTCGATCACTTGCTTGCTGTCTAGGGCGATCGCCGTGGATTCTCCGCCTTTGTGCCCGTAAATGGTGGCGGGAATTTTGCCGGAGCGGCGCAGGGCGCGGGGGTTGCTTGCGGCGCGGGTAGTGCAGTCGATGGTCATGAGCATAGGGTTCTTCCTGGAGTGGGTAGTAGGTTGGATATCAGGCTAGGGGTTGGGCTTCAGCGGGAAAGCAGTCCGCGCTTGGGGCCGTGGATCGGGTCTTCCACAATGATGGTCTGCCCCCGGCTAGCTCCGAGGGAGACGATCGCAATGGGAATCTCAAGGAGGTCGGCCAAAAACTTGAGATAGCTGCGGGCGGCGGCGGGCAACTCGCTCAGGGCGGTGCAGTGGGAGGTGGACTGCTGCCAGCCGGGTAGGGATTCGTAGATGGGTACGGCCCGGGCAAAGGTGCGGGCATCGTTGGGAAAGTCCCGCACCACCTGGCCGTCAAGCTCGTAGGCAATGCAGACCTTGATCTCGTCGAGTTCATCGAGGACATCGAGCTTGGTGATCGCCAGGCAATCCAAGCCATTGATGCGCACCGCGTACCGCCCAATCACGCCATCGAACCAGCCGCAGCGCCGCTTTCTGCCCGTGGTGGTGCCAAACTCCGCGCCGCGATCGCACAGCAGGTCGCCGGTCTCATCGTGCAACTCCGTGGGGAAGGGACCTTCGCCCACCCGGGTGGTGTAGGCCTTGGCCACGCCAATGATGCGATCAATCATGGTGGGGCCCACACCCGCGCCAATGCAAGCACCGCCGGCAACGGGATTGGAGGAGGTGACGTAGGGGTAGGTGCCGTGATCGAGATCCAGCAGGGTGCCCTGGGCCCCCTCAAAGAGAATATTCCGCCGCTTGCGAATGGCTTCGTCGATCACCAGGGAGGCATCGATGACGTGGGGCCGCAGGCGATCGGCATAGCCTTGGTACTCGGCAATGATGGCGTCGGCATCGAGATGGGGCAGACCGTAAAGTTTTTCTAGGAGAATGTTTTTCTGGCTAATGGCCCAATGGAGGCGCTGGGGCATCCGTTCCCGATCCATCAGATCCACCACCCGAATGCCCACCCGATCCGCCTTGTCGGCATAGGTGGGGCCGATGCCCCGGCCGGTGGTGCCAATTTTGTACTCCGCCCGTTGGGCTTCGGCGGCCACGTCAATGAGGCGGTGGTAGGGCATGGTGATGTGGGCAGTCTCGGATAGGTAGAGTTGCTGCGTGGAAATTCCCAGGGTGTGGAGTTGGTCTAGCTCCTGGATCAGCACCTGGGGATCGACAACGGTGCCGCTGGCAATGATGCAATCCTTGGCGGGGTACAGAATGCCGGAAGGGATCAGATGCAACTTAAAGGTCTGGTCGTTCACTACGACCGTATGCCCGGCATTAACTCCGCCCTGATAGCGAACGATCATGTCGGCGGAACGGCTGAGCAAATCCGTAATTTTGCCTTTGCCCTCATCGCCCCACTGCGCTCCAATGACAATTACATTAGCCAAAACGCTTTTCTCAACTAAAACTCACAAACCCCTATTATTCATGAAGGGCGTCGATGGCGTCAAGGGAAATAATTCGGAGAAGAACAGGGAAAAAACGGCGTGCTCGTGGACAAAGTACAGGTCAGCGGGGGCGGGGCCGTCGATGTTGCGGCTGAGCAGCCCAAAGGCGGTGCGTTCCCGCTGGTAGCGCAGGTTGAGGGGGCTGGTGAGGGGGATGGGCGATCGCACCCAACTGGCAAAGTCGGGGGCTTGGTTCATTTGGGTTAGGAGGGCTTGGAGTAGGGGTTGGTCGAGTTCGTCGGGGACGCGGCGGCTGCTGAGGGCGTAGGCGCGGGTGAGGAAAAATTCCCGTTCCTGGGGACGGTAAAACGCGGCGATCGCCAGTTCGGAGAGGCTCTGGGGTGG
>DBAX01000067.1 GCA_002291895.1 Cyanobacteria bacterium UBA999 | reverse complement strand
TTGCGGGGTTCGGTGGGGTCAAGGGGGTTGGCGGGGTTAGAGGCAGCAGAAATTTCCCAGAAGCCACCACGGGAGACCTCACCAAGAACGTTGCCAGGTTCCGCTTGGGTAACCCGATATCGGGGTACTGTCAGAGCACTAGCAGGATTTACAGGGTTGTTCCAAAAGACGTTATTTGCTATGGATACGGACGCGCGGTTGTCTTCCGAATCAGCACGGTTGTTAGCAAAAAATGTCCGTCCGCCTACGGAGCGCAGCCAACGGGCAGGTAGGTTGTTCCCCACATTGACGCGATCGCCCAAGAGGCGCTCCTGATCTGTGCGCAGCCGGGTGGGGTCGTTGGCGGGGAGGTTGAGCAAAGAGCCACCAATATTCACCTGCAGGGCAGGGGTGCCGGAAACTAAGCCAGCGCCATCAAGGGCAGCACCAAAAGCTGCAGCAGCTCTGGTAAAGGGTGCTGCATTGGCGTCAAAGGGGAACGCCCATTGGATGGGTGGGCGCAATTCGATGCCACCATCGATGGTTAGGTTGGTTAGAAGGGGGGCGGGGTCACCGGGACAAATAAGATCCAAGCCGTTGGCAGCATTGCCATCGGAATCACAGGTGGTGAGGTTGGTTTGGGCTTGGGTAAAGGTAACTTCGCGGCTAGGAACTTTGCGGGTGCGCTCTCGGAAATAGGCCTGCAAGCCACGGCGGCGGGCTTGGTCGAACCCTTCCTGAGTGGTTAACCCTTCGTCGAAAACGGCATCGGCAACGAACTTGCGAACAGATTCCGGATCGGGATAGGTAACATCCGCAGGACGGGGACGGGCACCACCGGCAGGCAAGTTAACCGTACCACCACCACGGGCGATCGCCGCACGTACGAGCACTTCAACGCGACGGGTGTACTCGGCATCGTTGCTCAAAACATCGCGACCGCGGTTGGTATTGTTGTCAACTACGCTCTGATTTGCAGGTGTAAAGACCTGCCTACCTCCAGTTGTTGCTTCGGGATTGGCATTGTTTTGGAGGAACAAGTCAAAACGAATTCCACCAGTAGAGCCATCGGTTGATGTGGCCTCACCCACCACAGCGTTGCCCGCCACCAGCACCTTGGCGTTTTCAGGGCGGTAGTAGCATGAGGCAGCGGCCGTGCCCGAGGTCGTAGGGTTATCGCTAGCACTAACTTGATAGAAAGTCACCTCCTGACCTGCTACATTGTTTGACCGCACTAGCAAGTTCCCCGAGGTATAAACCCGGCCGTTGAGGCGGAATGCTGGAGTCCGGGCGATCTCAAGGTCACTCTCAAAGAACACCGCGTTGTTGTTTAGGGGGAAGCGCTCCCGGTCTTGCTGCAGCTCTAGGGCACTGATGGCTGCGACACCACGGTACTGCTCGTAGTTATTGGGGTCAGCGGCCCGACGACCGGCGATGGATGTTGGGTCGGTATCCCCCGACGGAATAATAGCCCCGGGATTGGTGATCGGTACGGTGACGGCGTATGCGAAAAAGGCCTTCTTGAGTCGCCCGTTGGAGTCAATCCAACCCTCGGTAGTGGCAACGTTGGCACTGGCACCAACACAGCCATCGGTCAGAGCACCCTGGTCTTGGGGCAATCCGCGCGCCTCCATGATCGATGTGCCACGGGGCGAGGAAGCGGCATTGGGGCGGGCGCGGTAAATGATGCTGTAGAGGCCGAAGGAGTCGAACCGCCCGTTACCGTCGGTATCAATGGGGAACTTCCAGGCAGTGGTGAGGGCTTCGGTGTTGCTGACGTTATTGGGATCGATTGTGACGGATGCCGCATTGCCATCAATATTTGGGTCGGCAATAACGAGACGAATTTCGTCATCGTAGGTGTAGCGTGCATCCTGAAGCACGTCGTTCAAAACAGCATCGCTCGGGGTGGTTCGGGGAAGGCGATCGTCGGACAGGAGTTGGGCAATCTTGGCGCGGGCGCGGTCAATCAAAGGGGTGTTGGTGGAGCGAAGCACCTGCTCGATTCGGGCATTACTGGCGGTCTCTGCCCGCTGAGCGGAATTGGAAACAACCGTCACAACAGCTAGGGTGGTAACGGTGGTCACCAAGACCACGACCGGCAAGACGAACCCAGCTTGATTGGCATTTTTGCGTCGGGAGGAGCTCTGAAGGTCGCGCACAAAGCGGCGGCTAATCCGAAAAGGGCTGCCAATCTTGATCAGCCATTTACGCAGCTTAGCGACAAAGTCAGCTAAAAATTGGAGGAGGTTGCGATTTTGACGAGATGACATAGAGTTCCCCTAGTTCCTACCTGAGATCTGGGTTTGATACTACCCAGGGCTGACAAGAAATTATCACGAAATGAAATTTTGGTCGTGGAATGCAGCGAACTTAGGTTTGGTTAGGCGAAAAAACGGGGCTGGAAAAAAGATTGGGCGATCGCCCCACTGCACAGCCCCACTACCATTGCCAATACCAGAGCACCGTAGGCTAATTTGGGGGGGAGTTCGTGGGATTGGATCTGGGGGCCGAGAATGGCGATCGCCCCTAACACAAGCCCGAGGATGACCCCCAATCCCCAATCGGAGAGGCGCTGATCGAGCTGATCGAATAGGGCCACCGTCACTGCCATTGCTAGGGAGCTGGTGCCGACAAGCCCCAGCCATTCCCACCAATGCAATGTGGGTTCCCCATTGGCGGCATAATCGGCTTGCCGCACGCCAAACCAAGTTACAGCGACACCAACACCTAGGGTGATTAGGGCCCCCAGCCATCCCAGGACAAACCAAGCGGCGATCGCCCCTAAAGCCACGGCAAAAAGTCCACCGATACTGGCGGGGATAGCCCAGACATTGAGCAAACTTACCCCCAGGAGGATGCCCACCAAGGGGGACTGACCGCGCAGAAAAAGGTCATAGGCCATCTGCCCGAGGAAATAATGTCCGACCCCTAACCCCAGGAGGGGCAAGCAAAAACCGAGACCCAGGGTATACGTTCCAATGCGCACCATAAAGTTCTGACTGCGAGGGGTGAATCTGGAGGATTAGGGGGAATACTAAAAGAAATTACCTAAGGTCGCAATCGTGGGGGCTACATCTACATATTTATCGGTGGTAATACCCGCCTACAACGAAGAAAAGCGGATTGCCGCCACCCTGGAGGCGCTGGCAGTGGAGATACCGCGTCCATACCACCCCTACGAGGTGATCGTGGTCAACGATGGCAGTGGCGATCGCACGGCGGCGGTGGTGGAACGCTTGCAAAGGACGATGCCCCACCTATCTCTGATCAATCTGGAACGCAATTGCGGTAAGGGACGGGCGGTTACCGTGGGTATGCTGGCGGCCGAGGGCACGTACACAGTATTTATGGATGCCGACCTATCGACGCCCCTGACGGAACTCCCGCGGATTATGGCGGGGTTGGAGGCGGGTTGGGATGTGGCGATCGGGTCACGGGCCCTTCCGGAGTCGGTGATTGAGATCCACCAGCCCCTGTTTCGGGAGTGGATGGGAAAAATTTTTAATCGCTTTGTCCGCTGGTTGGTGATCCCCCACATTTTGGATACCCAGTGCGGCTTTAAGGGCTTTCGTCGCGAGGCGGCCCGGGCCATTTTTAGCCGCCTAGCCACAACCCGGTTTGGCTTTGACGTGGAAGTTTTGCTGTGGGCCCAACACTTGGGGTTGGGGATGCGGGAGGTGCCGATTCGTTGGCGCAATGCGCCCCACTCCCGGGTGTCCCCCATAACAGATTCCTGGGAAATGTTCTGGACATTGATCCGCCTGAAGCAGTCGTTTCAACGCCGCATTAGGGAGTGCCCCAAACCCTACCCTCCCCTAGAACTGGTAGGCAAATAGGTGGTCACGGGGCCGCAGGATCGCCCTTGAGGGTGCCAAAACGGCGATCGCGCTGCTGGTAGCTTTTGAGGGCAGCGTGGAAGGCCTTGCGGTCAAAATCCGGCCACAGAATATCCGTAAAGTAGATCTCGGTGTAGGCCAGTTGCCACAGCATGAAATTACTGAGGCGCATTTCGCCACTGGTGCGAATGAGGAGATCGGGGTCACTCAGTCCAGCGGTGTAGAGGTGCTGCTCGAAGAGGTGCTCGTTGAGATCGTGGGGGGTAAGGGTTCCCTGGCGCACAGCTTCGGCCAGTTGGCGGCAAACCCGCAGAATTTCATCCCGGCTGCCATAGTTCATGGCCACGGTAAACTGCACCGTCTGGTTGTGGGCCGTGGCGGCGACCGCACGCTCCATTTCTGTTTTGAGGGAGACGGGTAAGGTTTCCCAATCTCCGGCAAAGGCAATGCGCACCCCCTCCTGGCACATTTCTTGCAGTTCCCGGCGCAGCATGGACTCAAACAATACCATCAGGAAATCGACCTCATGGTGGGGGCGCTGCCAGTTTTCGGTGGAAAAAGCGTACACCGTCAGGGCTGCTATGCCCCAATCCTTGCAGCAGCGCAGCAGATCCTTCAGCGCCGCGACCCCCTGGCGGTGCCCAATTACCCGGGGATAGCCCCGCAGTTTGGCCCATCTTCCATTACCGTCCATGATCACAGCAACATGCTCGGGCAGGCGATCGCGATCAAGGTCGGCGGGAAGGGTTTGCAAAAGATGGGCAGTCATTTCTTTACAAAAAGGTGGCGGAAGTCGAGGCGTTGCCAAGGCCAATTGAATTTTGGCACAGTCCGACTAAGGCTAACGGCGGTGTAGGGCTGGAGTCGGGTTTCCAAAAGTTCCCGCAGACGGGCGCTCGTTAGGGGTCGTTCTAATTTACCGCCTTCGGCGATCGCAATGGATCCCGTTTCTTCGGAGACAACGACGCAAAAACATTGGCTGACCCGTTCGGTAATCCCCATGGCGGCCCGGTGGCGGGTGCCGATCTCCCGGGAAGCGTCCCGGTCGGACAGCGGCAAAATGACGCCAGCGGCCACGAGGCGATCACCCCGCACCCACAGGGCCCCGTCGTGGAGGAGGGTCGACACCTGAAAAATCGTCTGAATGAGTTCTCTGGAGATGAGGGCATCGAGGGGCACCCCGGGCACAGAAAACTCGTTTTCGGCGATGGGGTCGCCTGTTTCCATGACCAGCAGGGCCCCGCAACGGCTTTGGGATAATTCAACTACGGCATCGGCCAATTCGTGGATAAAGGAGTCGGGGTGGTTGTAGCCCCGTGCTGCCGGGGACTGGAGCAGGGAGAGTACCTGACCGCGTCCTAGCTGCTCCAAAAAACGACGGAGTTCGGACTGGAGAATAATGGCGATCGCCACCGCTGCCCCCGCCAGCACCTTATCAAGCACGTAATGCATCAGGACCAAACCTAGGCGAAAACTGAGGACATTGGCGATCAGCAGCACCACGATGCCGCGCACCATCATCAGGACACGGCGATCACTGCTCAGGGACAGCATGAAATACACCAAAAGGAGAACAGCGATGAGGTCAACTGATCGCAGCAGCCATGAAATGGTCTGGGGATCAAGCATTCATCGATATCTCCACAGGCGCTACGTCGGGATGGAAGGTTGCAAAAACTCCGGCAGGCAGTCTTGACGCAAAAGATCGCTATAGGTTTCGCGGCGCAGGATGACGGAGGCATTGCCCTCTGCCACCACCACTGCCGCCGGTCGAGGAATGCGGTTGTAGTTGGATGCCATGCTGTAGTTGTAGGCCCCGGTACCCAATACCACGAGCACATCTCCGGCATGGGCCAGGGGCAGCTTAAGGTCGCGAATGAGAATATCGCCGGATTCGCAGTGCTTGCCGGCAATGGTCACCACCTGGTCGGCATCGGCCCCCATGCGGTTGGCCACGACCGCCCGATACTGAGATTGGTAGGTGATGGGACGCGGATTATCGGACATACCGCCGTCGATCGCCAAGTAGGTGCGCCCCTGGGGAATCTCTTTGCGGCTGCCCACGGTATAGGCGGTGACGCAGGCGGGGCCAACGAGCGATCGCCCCGGCTCGCAGAGTAGTTTGGGTAGGGGAAGTTGGCGCTGGGTAAAACCTTCCCGAACCCCCTGGCACACGGTTTGCACCCACTGGTCGATGCTGGGAGGATCGTCGGATTCAACATAGCGAATTCCCAAACCACCGCCGATATTGAGTTCACTAAGGGACAATCCGTACTCCTTCTGGGCAAGGGCAAACCATTCTGCCATCACGCCACCAAGGTCTTGGTGGGGCTGGAGTTCAAAAATCTGAGAACCGATGTGGGCATGGAGCCCCAAGCACTGCAAGGACGACTGGGACAGAAACTGGAATACCGCCGGTACGTCCTGGGGATCAAAACCGAACTTGCTGTCTAGGTGACCGGTGCGGATGTATTCATGGGTATGGCACTCAATGCCGGGGGTGAGCCGCACCATCACTTGGGGATTCTGCGATCGCGATCGCGCTAGGTGATCTAGGGTTTTAAGCTCATGCCAGTTGTCCACCACAACCACACAGCCCGAATCTAGGGCCAGCTCCAGTTCCCCCAATGCCTTGTTGTTACCGTGGAGGTAGATCTGCCGTGGGGCTACTCCGGCTTCTAGGGCTGTGTAGAGCTCTCCACCAGAAACCACGTCGATGCCAAGCCCCTCATCGGCCATGATCGCACATACCGCTAGGCAACTCCAGGCCTTGGAGGCATACAAAACCTGGCTTGGCCCGGGGTAGTGGCGCTCGAACCCCAACCGGTACTGGCGGCAGGCGGTGCGAAGCGTCAGGGCATCCAATATGTAGAGGGGAGAGCCGAACTGGGCCACGAGGGACACCACACTGCAGCCGCCGATGGTCAGATGGTCGGCATCAGCCCGATCTGCGCTAAGCACTTGGGCAGTGAGGGGCAAAAGCTGCTGGTTGGGGGAACGGCCATCGTGCATAGGGTTATCGGGAACTGCTTCCATGGTTTCTACGTTTTTACATTATAGGGAACCGCCGCCCCCAAACAGCCAAAGCCACAGCGGAATTGCTCCTAAAACGCCGACACTACTCGCCGCCAAAGACAGCGTAATCACCTCCGTCTGGGCTACGGCGTACTCCTGGGCCAGAATGATCGTGGCAAGGGCAGTGGGCATTCCTGCCTCCAAAACCATTCCCAGGGTGGGCATGGCAGACCACCCCACCAGCCGCAGCCCCAGCCCCAGGAGCAAGGGCATTACCAGGGTCTTGATGGTTGCTGCTAACAGCGATCGCCGCCATAGGTGCCATTCCCGAATTTGTTGGCACAGCATACCGACAAAAATAAAAGCTAGTGGCGGCACCCATTGCACGGCGGGCTCCAAAAGGTGCCGCAGGGGAGTAACCACTGACGATCCGCTCTGCTGCAGCACCACACCCAGTCCAAAGGCCCACAGGGCTGGAGTTGTGACCAGGGAACGTACGTGCACCCAAGCGGGCTTGTGCTGGTTTTTTTGACCGTAGCTGCTGGCCAGCCATACCCCCACTCCGTAACTACCCACGATGTTGTGGGTAAGGCTAAACAGAACCACCCAGCCCAGGTAGGGGGCGGCAACCAGAAACGGCGCGATCGCCAGACCGACAAAGCCGGTGTTGCCAATGGTGGCTGCCAGCAAAAAACTGCCGCGCTCTTCGGCCGGCCAACGCTGGGCCACTGCCCAGGCTACGCCCAAACCCAGGGCCAAGGAGACCAGAACCACTAGGGGCACCCATAGCCCTTGGGTACTCAGCGGCGACTGCAACACAAACGTCAGCACCTGCAGGGGCACCCCCACCCAGTACAGCACCCGACTCAAGCCGCGGGGAACCTCGGTCCACTGGGCCAAGGGCGATCGCCACAACCCATACCCCAGCAACGTCCAGCCCACCACCGGAACGTAGACATCGAGGAATGTTTCCAGCATCACCCCACCTCCCAATTAAGAGCTAGGCTCAGTTGTCAATCCTAGGGAGCGTCCCATAACCGTCAGCTCGTCCTTGTGCCCCCGCACCCGCACGGTGTTCGGTGGGCACCATTGGATCTGAACCTCCTCCTGCCGCGCTGCACCGATCCAGTACAGTCCGCCGACTGCGGGGGCTGCCCCCGCTAACCAGGGCAAACCCGCCAAATCCGGAACGACGGTTCCCACCACCACCCCCAAACAGGCGATCGCCACGGCCGTGAGCACCACCAAAAAAACCGCGAGTCCCCAACTGGGGCGCACCTGACCCACTAGGGTTACCACTTCCCGCTCGGGGGCGATGTCCTGTACCCTAAAGCCCCGCTGCAAGAAATAGGTGCGCAACCGTTCCAGATCGGGTTCCGAGGCTGTGAGGAGCCAAACCACCGTCCGGGCTTTAACGGATCCCCGCAGAAAAGATACAAACCCCACTACCAACAACAACGTGAGCACCAGCGCCGAATAGAGGGAGGCAGTTTCCATCATTTCATTCCATCGCCTAGCACAACACGCTCATCAGCTTACTGCGCACGGCAGAATTCACCGGAATTTCATCGGTGCCACACATAGCCGCCATAAACTTAGCCTTCCGGGAGATGAATTCATAGCCGCAACTCATCAAAAACTGCGCCGCCCGATCAGTCGTAATGTAGCAGCGAAAAGGTGGGTGCTTGGCAAAATAAAGGAGGCGACCACTGCCAGAAAAATAAACCTTGCCCGCAAACTGCGATCGCTCCTTGCCAAACCACAAATCCTGCACCCGCGGCACGACTTGGAGTTCCGAATTGTGAAAAATCGGCTTATCTTCAAATACATCCCAAAACCGCATTGCGCCAAACATGGTAGCCACGTACCCCAACGCACAGACGTACAGGGACTTTTGGGCATAGAGGGGCGATCGCTTTTCGCATTCGATCACCTTATCGCAATACTTCAGCGCATTTTTTACCAAAAGTCGGCGGTAATCCCGCACTCGGGACTCCACATCAAATAACTCAAACATCAACTGCCGCTTGCTCTGGATCGAAATCCGTGCCGAGCGCAAGCAATTTACCAGGTAACGATAAACCTCACCGTTTTCCTCCCGCTCGAGATCGATATTGACCTTGGCGTGGTTGAGGAGAAAAAACTTTAAACCCTCCGTGTCCAGGGTTTCCGGCTGAATCTCTGAATTGCTGATAATGAAGCGAATGTAGGCCTCCAAATAGCGCCGCTCTTGAACAATGCGATCAAAATCATTCAGGATAATAATTTTCAGGAACCCTAAAATATCCTCGAAATAATGTTCGTACAGTTGGTTGAGCTTGAGGAAATCCTCGATCACCTCGTGGATATCGCGATCAAATAGATCTAATGCCCCTTGGAGCTTTTGTTGCGGCTTGCTCAACATCATCATCGTTAGCAAAGTCAGCAAGCGCTTGACATCCTCAATGGAATAAATGAGACGAAAGGGCGATTCCATTCCGTCTGCGTCTTCCTTAGCTGGGGAATTTTGGTGATCGGCGGGCAGCTTCGGTTCCGTAATTTGCTTGGTCAGATTATTGCCGCTCAGCCGAATGAAGACCTGTCCGTCGACACAGATGGTAAGGCCAACCTCTTCCAGTACGCTGAGTAGGGTCTCGCCAAAGTCAGAGATCTGCTCACTCCCATAGCGCTTGCGCGCAATCTTACCCAGATTTTGCTTAGCTGTGGGCGTGAGGTAGGAGTTTCCCTTAGACAGGTACTCAAGGTGCTTCGGTGAGAGCATAGGCACCATGGTCAGTCTTCTTCAGAAACATCAAGAACTTCCATCGCCTTTTCTAAAACTTCCTTGGGCCGAAAGGGTTTTGTCATGTAGAGATTGGCTCCCATATCCATGCCCTTCTGTTTATCAAATTCTTGCCCCTTTGCTGTCAGCATCACAATGAAGGTGTCGTCCATTTTTAGTTCTTTTTTGACGACGTGGCACACTTCCAAGCCACTCATCTTTGGCATCATCACATCCAAAAAGACTAGGTTGGGCTTCTCATCTTTAATTGTTTCTAGGGCTTCTTCCCCATTGCGTGCTGTAAGTAATTCGATGTCGTAGTCTTCGAGCTTTTCCAGGGCTTGCTCCATGAGTAATAAAATATTTGGCTCATCGTCAACGATTAAGACCTTTTTGCTCATGGGGTACACTCCGCGGTCGCTGTGGGGGTAATGCTTAAACCTTCTTAAAATACTATCAGAGGATTTGCTCCTAGGCGCACTGTTTCGTCAAAACCATGCCGTCGCTGGAGGCTATGGGCGCAAATTATGCCCCGGGGCAGGTACCGACTAATGTTCCGCCTCGACAACTTCGATGACATTGCCGCCGAGATCCTTGACTAGGAACTTCAGGGGATGTTCATTTAAAACTTTGTGCTTGATGCTCTTGAGCTGGATGCTGAGCAGGATTTGCTCGATGCAGGTGCGATTAAAGCACAGGTGACGGGCCCGGGTGCTGCTGGCGGCGTGGGTTCCCGGGACGACGTGGAGTTGGACGTTTTTTTGGAGTTGGTACCAAACACCTTCGTAGGTGCGATCGCGCTCCTGGCGTTGGGTGAGAACCATGTCCGCAGGGGCTCCAAGGCGATAGTCGTAGCCATAGTAGTAGTGGAGGGGAACGCTAGCCACCGGCAGTTTGAGAACGCCCTCGTAGAATTCCTGGGCCTGGGACATGTTGGAAACCATGACTGTATGGACTTTGGGGGCGGAGGAGAGAAACAACCACATGGCGTAGGCGTAGGCCCCAAGCAGCATCACCATGATGCCTTGGGTGGAAAAAATCGTTTCCATGGGGGCGATAAATCCGTTCCAAGCATTCCTAAAAGCTAGTGTATCCTAGCCTATCAAGCAGGTAAGGTGACACCATGACCCAGCACGATAATCTGATGGAGCAGGCCAAGCTAGGAAACATCAAGGCGATCGGCTTTCTGATGAATCGTTTTCTAAAGGAGCGGGCCCTCGTGGCCACGGTGGATCGCGAGGAGCGCTCCCTATTTGTGGTGTTGCAGGGGGCAGAGGGGGTCAGCCATGACAAAGAACCACTGCTGCAAGAATTGGAGCTTTGGCTAAGGGATATGGCGATCGCCCAGGTGCAGGAGGCACTCATTTCTCTGCAATCGAGCGATCGCGCCCAAACCCTGTGGCAGGAATATATAGATTTGCGGGTATCGCTAGCGGTGCCCCCCCTTCCCGAGCTACCCCAAGAGCCGGTGACAGATCTGGAAGCCGTGTTTGGCAACGATTTTGGGGATGACTCCCCAGTTGAGGAAGTGCCTGCGTCGGCATCGCCCGATCTCGGTTCCCTACCCGTACCCAGCATCGCTGTCCCCGGGGAAGAACCAGTCCGTTACGGGCTGGCTGAGGATTTTTTGGCAGCCTGCCCCAGTTTCCCGATGCAAATCCTCCAAGGACTGCTGCTGAGTGGAGTAGTTATTTTGGGGGTGCATACCATCCACAGTTTGTT
>DBAX01000024.1 GCA_002291895.1 Cyanobacteria bacterium UBA999 | reverse complement strand
CCCGCCGCAATCCGCTCCGGTCTGGTCACGGCAGGATGCTTGGGCTCACTCGCGGGCGGAACCTCGGTTTCCACGGGTACAGCGGCGGGCAGCGCTACCCCCGGCTCCTCAGGACGCACCACCGACGGCAAGACCGCCGCCACAGGAGCGGGCAGAATGTTGGCAGCCACCTTCAACAGGGGCTCGCTGGCTACGGGCAACCCGGCGCTGGGGGTAGGCGGGGGTGCGGCAGCCACAAACTGCTCTTGGGCAGGCTCCGCGGGGACGGCCCCGCTCAATTGCCACAGTCCATCGAGGGGTGTGGCGGCAACGGGAAGCACCATCGGAGTAGCCGCAGCAACTCGAATAGGGGCACCACCGACCGTTGGCACAGCATTTGCCGAAGGTAGGGGCACAGATTTGGGAGGCTTGTTGACGAAGGCGAGCAATGCTTCCGGCTGCTGCGTCACAGGAATCTTGAGGTCTTGATCCAGCTCCAACCAGTGGGCATTGCTAAGGCCATTGGCAGCGATGATGCGTTGTTGGGGTACTCCATAGCGGCGGGACAGCATCGAAATCGTGTCGCCGTTGCGAACCGTGTGGGTAATGAAATGCTGGGGTTGGGGTTGGAGTTGATTGGAAACAAGCACAGGCTTGCCCTCTAGTTCTCCAAGGCGGCGGGCCAGGCGATCGCGCTCTGCAACCAACTTACGCTTGGCATGGGTTTCCTTGACCTGAATCAACTGGGTCACGTTGCCCGGAATTACCACTGGCGAGTCAATCGCTAGAAATTCATCGGAGTCAAGGGCTGAAAAGCGGGCGATCTCACTGCGCGGAACGTTGTAGTAGGCAGAGATGCTTTCTAGGGTGTCGCCGGGACGAACCTTGTGCACCAACCCCGAGACGGGAGGAATGTAGAGCTTAATTCCCGGTTGGATGTCGGTGCGGGCGTTGATGCCGTTGGACGTAGCGATAACCGCAGCATCAACTTGATAGACCTGGGTGAGCTTCCAGAGCGTCTCGTTTTCCTTAACTTCGTGAACCACCACTCCCCGGGGCGCTTCCCAATCACCCGAGGCGATCGCCGCCCGAGCTAATTCATATTTCTGATCTTGGTTCTGGGATAGGGCCTGGGCCAAGGTGCGGCTTGAGGGGGCAATGGGAGCCACCGCATCTTCGCGGGCGACTCGATGACTTAGAAGGATGCCAGCGGTCGAAAGGGAAAGGATGCATCCCACTGCGGCTAGGGAGCGGCGGATATGGGTCGTGCTTTGGTGCTGCCGAAGAGTCAGGGAACTCTTTTTTTGGTAGACATCCTTAGGCAAGGTCATTCTTCTCAAAACTTACTCCTCATGAACAATGTCACACCACTTAGAATCAAGAGCCGTGAATCGTTGACGTGTGAGAGCCAACACTGTGTGATGCAGATCACTGGAAACACTACCTTAGATTTTTCCGATTCACAAGTTCATTGTGAACATCTAAAACGCAGATTTTGTGCATTCTTCAAGGGCTGCGATAAATCGGCATGGGGTGCTGGGGTTTGTCAAGTCATGTTTTTTGCCGATTTATTGGGTTTTCGCCAATTTTTCCCTTTTTCCGCAAGGGGAGCACCCGCAGGTGAAGTGTGATTTTTAAGATTTTTTTAGGAATATGCGGAACTATCCCGCCCCGAAATCGGTGTTTATCCGCCATTATGCGCTTTTGTCGTTCCCATCTCCCGATGCATCCGCGGCGATGGAAATAGGTTTTTCTGGCGCGATCGCCATTTTTCGTCTTTAAGCTTCCGTTTACGCCCTATTTTAGGCAACGGGCTCTGCCAAAAAACTTTGGTCAACTAGTAAAAAATTCCTAGGATTTTTTTGCCTTCATCCTGTGCCATCCCCTGCGCGCCAGAGAGCGAACCGCCTTTTCTCAGCGCCAATCCTTTTTCGCAAAGGGGGTAGAAGTCACTTAAGATAATCTAAAGATTTTTACCCTATCTATGACTACCGGCTATCTCGCGCTCGTGCTCCACGCCCACCTCCCCTACGTCCGCCATCCCGAAAGTGACTATGTGTTAGAGGAAGAGTGGCTCTACGAGGCAATTACGGAGACCTACATTCCCCTTTTGCGGGTCTATGAGGGCTGGCTCCGAGACGGTATTGACTTCAAAATCACCATGAGCATGACGCCGCCCTTGGTGACGATGCTGCGGGATCCCCTATTGCAGGAACGCTACGATGAGCACTTGCGCAAGTTGCAAGAACTCGTGGCTCTTGAGGCGGAACGGCACGCTCACCATGGACATTTGCAATACCTGTCCGAGTTCTACGTCCAGGAATTCGCCGAAATCCGGCAAATTTGGCAAAAATACGACGGCGACTTAGTGGCTGCTTTTCAGCAGTTCCAAAAAACGAATAATTTGGAAATCATCACCTGTGGGGCGACCCACGGCTACCTGCCCCTGATGAAAATGTATCCGGAGGCTGTGTGGGCGCAAATCCAAGTGGCGGTGGAACACTACGAACAAAATTTTGGGCAGTTGCCCCACGGTATCTGGTTGCCTGAGTGCGCCTACTACAACGGATTAGAGCGCATGCTGGCCGATGCTGGGCTGCGATATTTTCTTACGGACGGTCACGGCATTCTCTACGGACAGCCACGACCCCGCTATGGCACCTACGCGCCAATTTTTACCGAGACGGGGGTTGCTGCCTTTGGGCGCGATCACGAATCATCCCAGCAGGTGTGGTCTTCCCAGGTGGGCTATCCGGGCGATCCCGTCTATCGGGAGTTTTACAAGGATCTGGGCTGGGAAGCAGATTATGAATACATCAAGCCCTTCATCATGCCCAACGGTCAGCGCAAAAACACCGGCGTGAAGTACCACAAGATCACCGGGCGGAACCTCGATCTGGGGGCTAAGCAATTCTATGACCCCTACTGGGCGCGGGAAAAGGCGGCGGAGCATGCGGCCAACTTTATGTACAATCGCCAGCGCCAAATTGAATACCTCGGTCAGATGATGGGGCGATCGCCCATTGTGGTTTCCCCCTACGATGCCGAGCTATTTGGGCATTGGTGGTACGAGGGCCCGTGGTTCATTGATTTCCTCATGCGTAAGGCCTACTACGACCAAAAAATGTACCGCGTTACCCACCTGGCCGATTACCTGCGGGAGAACCCTACCCAGCAGGTGGCACGCCCGGCCCAGTCTAGTTGGGGCTACAAGGGGTTCCATGAATACTGGCTCAACGAGACCAACACCTGGGTATACCCCCACCTGCACAAGGCGGCGGAGCGGATGATTGCCCTATCCCATCGGGAACCGGCGGATGAGTTGGAATGGCGAGCCCTCAATCAGGCAGCTCGGGAATTGCTCCTGGCCCAGTCTTCGGATTGGGCGTTTATCATGCGGACGGGAACCATGGTGCCCTACGCCGTGCGGCGGACGCGATCGCACCTGATGCGGTTCGACAAACTGTACGAAGACATTTTGAGCGCCAAGATCGATGCTGGCTGGCTGGAAAAGATCGAGTACATCGACAATATCTTCCCCGAGGTCAACTACCGGGTCTATCGCCCGCTAGCTGCCTCCTAGGGGCTTAGGTGGTTTGTTGTGATTTGGGCATGGGATTCCGATAAGATTGTGCTACCTCAGCCTTTTTCCTTCCCCCTATGCCCCGTGTAGCCCTATTTACCGAGACGTTTCTGCCCAAAATTGACGGTATCGTCACCCGCCTTAAGTACAGCGTTGAATATCTGGTGCGCCTAGGTAATGCGGTGGTGGTGGTGGCCCCGGATGGGGGACTAACGGAATATTGTGGGGCTCAGGTTTATGGCGTGTCGGGATTTCCCCTGCCGCTCTACCCCGAACTCAAGCTCGCTCTACCACGACCGGCGATCGGTGGTCTTTTGGAGGAATTTCAGCCGGATATTATCCATGTGGTCAATCCTGCCGTGCTGGGGTTGGCGGGGCTGTTCTACGCCAAGGCCATGAAAATTCCCCTGCTAGCTTCTTACCACACCCATTTGCCCCAGTACCTGCAGCACTACGGGCTGGGTTTTTTGGAGGGGGCGATGTGGGAACTGATCAAAACGGCCCATAACCATGCCGCCCTCAATTTGTGTACCTCAACGGCCATGGTGGCGGAACTGCGATCGCACGGCGTCGAACGGCTGGATCTGTGGCAGCGGGGTGTAGACACCGTTCAGTTCCATCCCCGTTTTCGTAGTGCAGCCATGCGATCACACCTGAGCCAAGGGCATCCCGATGCCACACTGCTGCTTTATGTGGGGCGGCTGTCCGCTGAGAAGGAAATCGCCCAAATTTTACCGGTATTGGAATCCATACCCCAGAGCCGCCTAGCCCTGGTGGGAGACGGTCCCCATCGCCAGGAGCTAGAACGCCTCTTTGCGGGAACGCCCACCCATTTTGTGGGCTACCTGCGTGGGGACGATCTGGCAGCCGCCTTTGCCTCCAGTGATGCGTTTCTGTTTCCATCCCGTACCGAAACCCTGGGGTTGGTGCTCCTGGAAGCCATGGCCGCTGGCTGTCCGGTGGTGGCTGCCCGTTCCGGTGGCATCCCTGACATCGTACGGGATGGGGTAAACGGCTATCTGTTTGACCCCCATCAAGAATCCGGTCTGGTGCAGGCTACCCAAAAACTCTTAGCTTCCCCAGAATTGTCAACCCTAAGGGAAAGCGCCCGGTGCGAGGCCGAGCGCTGGAGTTGGGAGGCTGCTACCCGCCAACTGCAATCCTATTATGAGGTGGTGATCGCGGCGGCACGCCAGCCCGTCGGGGTTTAGCGCCAGCCAGCGCGATCCATAATTTTGAGAGCTTCGCTGTTGTTTCGACCAAACACTGCCGCATTGAGCCGGTCTTCCTTAAAGCGTCCGTAGCTAGCGAGAACCGGATCTAGGGCAACTCCTACCCGCACCGGATATTCATTGTTGCTCTTAGCCAGAATTTCCTGGGCCTCCGCGCTGACGAGGTATTCCAGAAGCTGGACGGCTGCCTGTCTATTGCGCGATGTTTTGACCACTCCGGCCCCGCTGATATTAATGTGCGTGCCCCGCCCCTTTTGGTTGGGAAAAATGACGCCAACTTTTTTAGCCGCTTCCTGCTCCGCTGCATCCTTAGACTTGGCTAACCGGGGCAGGTAGTAGGTGTTGACAAAAGTAACATCGGCTTCACCAGAGGCGATCGCCCGAATTTGGGCCGTATCGTTCCCGCTGGGGGGACGTCTGAAGTTAGCAACCACGCCCCGAGCCCACTGCTCGGTTTGGGCGGTACCATTGGCAGCCAAGATCGAACCCGTAAGAGATTGGTTGTAGACATGGCTTGAGGTTCGGGCAATAATCCGCCCCCGCCACTTAGGATCGGCTAAATCCTCATAGTTTTGCAGTTCCGTGGGCAAAACGCGGTCTTTGTTGTACATGATCACTCGGGCCCGTTTGGTCAGGGCAAACCAATGCCCCACAGGTTCCCGCAGGTTAGCCGGCACTACCCGCTCCAGGACGGGCGATCGCACAGGTTGGAGCAACCCAGCCTCCTGGGCCCGCCAGAGATTGCCCGCATCAACCGTAACCAACAAATCTGCCGGGCTGTTGGCACCTTCGCTGCGAATTCTTTGAATCAACTGCCCTGCATCGGCAGAAACGATATTGACCTTGATGCCAGTACGTCGGGTGAAGTTCTCATAAATTCTGTTGTCCGTGTCGTAGTGCCGCGCAGAGTACATGTTAACAACGCGGTCTTGAGCCAAAATCGGCTGCTGCGTCCAGAGAATTACCAGAACGCTGAGGCTGGCCAAAGCCACCAGTGACAGCACTCTCCGCGCCAGTTTTTGGGTGAGATTCATCAAAATTCGTCCCTTACTAATTAGGAATAAGTTCTAATAAGCTTCTCACAATGGGTGACTATTGCATAGTTCTTGCAATAAAATCGCAAAGTTTTTTCGTTTAGCGCAAGCACCCATGGGTTAGGACGATTTGACTTCGACGCTGCTCAGCCAACAGGGATGGTAATGGCTTCAACAGTCAGACCCTTGCTTTCCTTTTTCACACGCTACGGCAGGGATTGCCCACTTCCCAAAAAAAAACCCCTGCCGAATCCCTTCGTTTTGGCAGGGGGAAGCAAGCTATTTGTCCCTAGGGAACGAACTATCAAGCTAGTTCTTGCTAGGGGCGATCGCCAAAAACACCTCGAGTTCGCTAGTCAGCTTATCCCGATAGGAGGCAGTTACCCCAAGTCCGCGCACGCTCTTGACAAAAGCTTGCCCCTCGGGGGTGAACGCCGCCTTGGCTTCAGCCGGCAAAACCGTATTCAAGACCTGCCATGTACGCTCCCCATCAAGGTAGAAGTAGCCGATGCTCTGGGAAGGAATGGTTCCCGTTGCCGCCTTAAAGGCCGCCGCATCTGCTAAGGTCGCAGCGGGCTTGGGTACGAACAGGCCTGTAGCCGGGGCCAGGGTGATGAAGAAGGTGTCTTCCCGGTGCCAACCATGGGAAGCGATTGTTCCCGGTGCTCCCGGTGCCGACCAATCTGTGACCGCAACCCCATTTACATCCCGCTTTTCGACGGTGCCACCGTTTTGGGTCACGAACTCATCTAGCTTTTTCAGCAGGGCCTCAGCCGCACTGCGATTGCCCGTCTGGAACAGCACTACCGGTGCGATCCCCTGGGTCTGGGACAGAATCCCCTCCGGTTTCGCGGCGATCGCCCCAATCGCAAATTCCCGATCCATCCAACTGAACACATCTTGATCCAAATCCAGGGCCAGGGGCGAGGATTTAGCTTGCTCGCGCAGACCATCGATAGCTTTTTTTAGCTCCGGATCCTTAGAAGCCTCGGTCACAAACCGCTGCCAGTAGGCATTGAGATTAATCCCCGTCGTCACAGCGAAGGTTTCTGCAGGCAACTGAGTCAAGATTTGGTGGGAAGAATTTTGGATCTGCCCCACATCCACGCTGGGATTCAAGCGCCCCAAGACCTTCAGCCGCAACCCGTTGTCATCAGCACCAATGCCAAAATGGAGGGACTCCACCTGCTCCAGGGACTTCAGCGTCTCCGCAGGAATGGCATCCGCCCCGGGATTGAGCGCCGCCAATTGCGGAATAGCCTTGGCAAAGTTAGGTACAAATACGCGCACCAGAGGATTTGCCAGTTGCAGGTCATTGCTGCTAAGGCTAGAAGCCAGGGAAGGCTGTCCCTGGAAGGTATCTACTGCCAGCTGTACCGCTTGAGGTTGGGGGGCAAACACCAGGTAGTTACCCACCACTGCGGTGCTAACGCTGTTTCCTTCGCGGGTCACCGAAGCAATCTGTACCCCCTTGTAATCAGCCTCGGAACTCTTAGCTCCCTCACGACTCTTGAACTTATTGGCAAATGCCGTTAAACCAGCCTGATCCTTGACTTCCACCACTACCAGCACATTGGGGGTGGTCACGGTGGCAGCAGGAGTGGGAGATGCTTCAGGCACCTGAACAAGGGGGATCGAGCCGTTACTTGCCACTGGGATGTAGCGTGGACGTGCCGATGCCGCAGGACTTGGGGGCAGAACGGCCACAACAATTTCACGCCCAGCCCAGGGACGGACATCCTGATCTAAATCCACCCCGCCTTCAGCCAAAAGCTTGCTGAAGTTTTCCGTTGATGCGGCGTAGGATTTTTGCACTTCTGGGGGCAACAGCGCATTGAGCTTCGCGAACGTGGCTTCATCATTGCTGACACTCACCGTCAACAGAGCCTGCTGGGGGATCAGTGCGGCAGCTCCAGAAACCTGGCTAGCTCCGGGGATAGAGGGAGCCCCACCTCGACCACTGAAGAAATAGTAGGCACCAGCGCCCCCGGCAGCAACAACTACAGCCCCAACAATAGGGAGTAAATAACTTGGTTTTGACTCTGACATGGTGTACGTGTGTCCCTAAAAGTGTGTTGTGCTAAGAACTAACAGCCGAAAAACTCAGATATTCTAGCAAACGCTAGGCACTTCTACGGATCAATTCTCCCCATCTTCCTCCTCCCCCTCTTCGCCATACTCCTCAAGATCGACATCATCATCGACGAGTTCGTCATCGTAGGGGCGATGGGAGGCGCGGGCCTCAATGCGCAGCTCCGGGCTGGATTCTAAGGTGTAGGTAGGGGCACTGCGATCATCAATGAGCAGATCCTCTTCGGGCAGAAATCCCATGGGTTCTTCCGGGGCTTCAAAGTCCATGACCGGATTATCGTAGGCATTAAACCCAGTGCCTGCCGGGATCAATCGCCCAATGATCACATTTTCCTTCAGCCCCCGCAGCCAATCGGACTTGCCCTCAATAGCTGCCTCGGTGAGTACCCGTGTGGTTTCCTGGAAGCTGGCGGCGGAAATAAAACTATCGGTATTGAGGCTAGCCTTGGTGATCCCCATGAGAACGGGGGTGTAGTCTGCCATTGCCCCACCGGTAATTTCCATCGCCTCGTTGATTTGCTCGACTTGGTGCAAATCGACAAGCTCACCCGGCAGACGGGTAGTATCGCCACCGTCATCGATCCGCACCTTGGAGGTCATTTGCTTGACCACCACTTCAATGTGCTTGTCGGAAATGTCCACCCCTTGGGATTGGTAGACCGACTGGACTTCATTCATCAAAAATTCCTGTACTTTTTGCAGACTAAGCACCGCAGCATCCCGGGTGCCCTTGCCCTCCCGATACAGTTGGAAGAAAATATCGAGGATGTCGTGGGGGTTGGCGGGCCCATCGGTGAGTGCTTCGCCTGCCTGAACACGTTGCCCATCAGAAACAATGAGGCTTTGCCCCGCGCTGATGAAGTAGTCTTCATCAACCGTGCCATCATCCCCAAGAATTTTTAACACCGGTAGCTCGTCGTCGTAGGTGACCTGCACCACTCCAGGAATCCGGGCTAGGACGCACATTTCCTTTGGCTTACGTGCTTCCAGGAGTTCTTCGATCCGGGGCAACCCTTGGATAATGTCGCCAGTTTTTGCCCGTTCAAAAACCAGATAGGCCAGCACATCACCCCGTTGCACCAAACTGGCATCTTCCACCTGGAGCAGCGCTCCTGTTGACACCAAGTAGGGACGTCCCCGGCGCAGGGTAATCCCCTCCGCACCAGCGGCGACAACATAGCCCGACTCGGGACTGCGGGTTCCCTGGCTATCGATGACATCCCCTGCCCGCAGCAGATCCCCTACCCTCGCAGTAATGCCGTGGCCGGGAACGACCATGCGGTCTTCGTCGGTCACCAGCAAAATCCGCCGGGTGCGCTCGTTGCTGCTGCGGCCGCCACGAACTTCACCACCCTGCTTACACAGTATTTCGGTGCGGGCAACGACGGATTTGGGTTCGATGCGATCACCATCATTGACCAAAAGTCGCGTCCGAATGTGATTTTGTCCCGTCTCGGAAGAGGTATCTTGGCGAATCACAAGGGATTCTAGGATCACCAACTGCAACCGCTTCAGATCGGGCTGAACTTCATCGGTAATGAATTCGATGTCCGCAGTCACCTGGGTGCCATCGGAGTTGGTGTCCACTTCCAGCAAAAGTTGAATCTTGAGCAGTTCCACGCCATCAATGGATTTGACGCGATCGCCATCCTTAAACTGGATCCGCTGCACTGCCCGCAAGCTAATACCGCGGCCCTCCTGATTCACCGACTCCTGACTCGGAACGGTGGGCATGTCGGGAACCACGTACTCGACCACGGGACGCAACAGCAACGCCGACCCGTTGGGGGTCTCCACAAACTCCAGGTAGCATATTTCCTCTACCGTGAGTCCCTCAACCACTTCCGTTCCCGGATAGGCAAAGGTTTCATGCTTCTGAATCGCGGCTTGGGGGTCGTCAACGTAGTGGAGGTTCCCCGGCTTGATGACCAGTTCCCGGAGAATGTCGTTTTTCTCCACAACTTCGACGATACCGGCACTTTGGCTAAAAATATCCTTAACAACCTCGGTACCGGCTTCCACGTATTGGTTTTCTTCCACTTGCAGCAGGGAAGAATCCTTGTTGACTTCATGGGTTTCTTCGGGAATCCATAGCAGTGTGCCGCCTTTGACCACTTCGTACCCCTGCTTGCTTTTGGCCCGCTTAGAAATCTCCACCCCGGCGTAGCGCAGAATCCCGCCGCTGGTGGTGTGGTACGTGTCATCAATCAGCTCCGCCACCACTTGATTGTTGATCACCTTAGACCCAGGGGTGGTTTTGAGGGAGAACCGCTGACCGCCCCTAGTCTCGAGAACGTAGTGTTCGCGCCCTTGGTAGCTCTCTTCTAGCACCGTGGCTTGATCGAGCACTACTGAGGCCGTGATAATTTCCACCTCGCGATCGTGACGGCTCGTACTTTGGGTAAACCGCACCAGTCCGCCGTGCTCCGTAATCAGCCGCGTCTCGGCAATCACATCCCCAGGAGCCACCTGATCGCCATTGGCCACGGTTGGTTCCGCCCCCGGAGGCAGGTTGTAGACTTCCCCCGAAAGCACCCAAATCCGCCCCCGCTCGCCCCGGGCAAGGTAGCTGGTATTGCCCTGGCGATCCTTTTTCTCTTCGATCGCCAGATCGGCAAACATAATCTCCCCAGCCAAATCGGTATTGAGAGACTTCTGGGCTTTTTCGGTGGATTTACGGGAAGTCCGACCCGACGGGACAATTTCTGCCACCAACTGCTGCGCCTGCACAACTTGACCATCGCTGACAAGCAGGGTAGAGCCCTGGGTCACCTGAAACACTTCCTGCCGCCCATCCGGGGCAACAAGTTTGAACTCGCTGTTAAACTCCACCAGAAAGGCGTCGTCGCCATGCTTGGTACGCATCGGACGGGTCTTCAGCTTGGGATCGAACTGCACCGTGCCCGTAAAGGGAGCGCGCCGCTGTTGGGCCACTTCTCCCGTAAAGACCCCACCGGTGTGGAAGGTGCGCATGGTTAGCTGGGTACCTGGTTCGCCAATGGACTGGGCCGCAATGATGCCAACCGCTTCGCCGATATCCACCAGCTTGCCGTGGCCCAAACTCCAGCCGTAGCACATCTGGCACACAGAACGGGTTGACTCGCAGGTCAGGGCAGAACGCAGGGTAACCTCCTCAACGCCCGCTTTGACAATTTTTTTAGAAAGCTCCTCGGAAATGTCCTGGTTGCGGGCAGCGATCAAAGCACCGGTTTGGGGATCGTAGACATCCTCAGCCAAAACCCGTCCAAACATGCGATCTTCTAGCTTAATCAGGGTGCGATCGCCATCTTTCATCGCCCGCAGCCGCACCCCGCGCGTCGTGCCGCAATCCACCTCGCGAATAATCACATCCTGGGAAACGTCCACCAAGCGGCGGGTAAGGTAACCGGAGTCCGCTGTCCGCAGAGCCGTATCCACCAGTCCCTTGCGAGCACCGTAGGAAGAAATGATGTACTCCGTAACCGTCAAACCCTCGCGGAAGTTAGCCTTAATCGGCAAATCGATAATTTCCCCCTGGGGATTAGCCATCAGCCCCCGCATTCCCACCAACTGTCGCACCTGGGACACATTCCCCCGTGCCCCCGAAGTAGCCATCATGTACACCGAATTCAGGGGGTTGTTGGTACGAAAATTATTGAGAACCTCATTTTTCAACTTCTCGTTGGTGAGATTCCAGGTGTCAATCACCTTTTGAAATCGCTCAACCTCCGTAATTTCGCCCCGGGTATAGCGGTTTTCCGTGGAGACAATCTCCGCATCGGCCGCCGCTAGCAATTCCTTTTTTACCGAAGGCACCTGCAGGTCGTCCACGCTGATGGAGACGCCTGCTTGGGTGGCGAAACGAAACCCCACATTTTTTAACTCGTCGGCCATCTCGGCAGCCGCCGAAGCGCCAAAGTTGGTAAATGCCCAAGCAATTAACCGTTTCAGTTGCCCTTTATCGACCGTGCGGTTGCGAAAAACCAAGGGCTTAACGGAAGCGTCGTTGGTGCTATTAGTCATGGTTCTGCTCCTAGGGTTGACTTACTTGCTCAAGGCTGTGTGGATGGCGAAGTTAAAAATGACGCGCCCCGTGGTTGTGTGGATGTAGCGCGTCACCAACGAACCGCCCCGCTCATGGTGGGACTGGGAGAGGGGTTTCCCCGTTTTTGCGCCAAAATATAGTTCTGAATAGGGTTCATCCTTGGGAGGTGTTTCCGCTGCGATCGCCCAACGTACCACAAGGAACTCTGACGTAACCCGTAGCACCTGCCCAGCCCGATCCGCCACAAACTCCGAGGCCAGCGCCGTCCCCGGCGGAAAAATCGCTCCCCGTTCAACCCGTGGCTCCTGGTTAGCTAAAGGTACCTCAGCAATATTTGAATCCAGCAAAAAGACCCGCTCTCCTGAGGGCTCATCGTGCTCGACCTCACCATCAAAGCGCACCCAAATTTGGTCGTGAAGGTGCAGTTGCTTTTGTTCGTAGGCTACTGCCACATCGGCAAAATTGCGGAAATAGCGATAGGCCGGAATTCTTTGCTTGACCGGGTTTTCCACGGTTAAGTAGTAGCAACCCATCACCATATCTTGGCTGGGAGCAACAATCGGACGACCCGTTGCCGGCGACAAAATGTTATTGGAAGCGAGCATCAACAACCGCGCTTCGGCCTGAGCCTCAAGGGATAGGGGCACGTGAACCGCCATCTGATCGCCATCAAAGTCAGCGTTGAAAGCCGGGCATACGAGGGGATGGAGTTGAATAGCGCGCCCATCCACCAGCTGGGGCTCAAAGGCCTGAATACCCAAGCGGTGCAGCGTAGGTGCTCGGTTTAACATCACCGGGTGATCCCGAATCACATCCTGCAACACTTCCCAAATCGCCGGATCGTTGTGCTGAATCTTCTTCTTAGCCGACTTGATATTGTTGCAAAGGTTGGATTTAATCATGCGCTGAATAACGAAGGGCTGGAACAGCTCGATCGCCATTTCCTTGGGCAGTCCGCACTGGTGGATCTTTAGGTTTGGTCCAACAACAATAACCGAGCGACCGGAATAGTCCACCCGCTTGCCCAGCAGGTTTTGGCGGAATCGTCCCTGCTTGCCCTCAATAATGTCCGAAAGGGATTTCAAGGGGCGATTGTTGGCCCCCACCACCGTCCTGCCGCGGCGCCCATTGTCAATGAGGGCATCGACTGCCTCCTGAAGCATGCGCTTTTCATTGCGCACGATAATCTCCGGAGCCAAGATTTCCTGTAGCCGCGCCAGCCGATTATTGCGGTTGATTACCCGGCGGTAGAGGTCATTCAAATCACTGGTGGCAAAACGACCACCATCCAACTGCACCATCGGGCGCAAATCCGGCGGAATCACTGGAATTACATCCAGAACCATCCACTCCGGCTTAGAACCCGTTGCCACAAAGTTATCAACAACCCGCAGGCGCTTGATCAACTTTGCCCGCTTCTGACCTTTAGAGTTATCGATTTGCTCCCGCAGCTTTTCAGCTTCCCGTTCCAAATTGATTTTACCGAGCAAGGTTTGAATCGCTTCCGCCCCGATCCCCACTTCGATGCCGTCGATGGGCGGATCTTCGGCATAGATTTGATCCTCCAGTTCGATCCATTGCTCTTCACTCAGCAACTGTTTCGGCGCAAGCCCGTAGGCACTGGCGATCGCCGTGCCGACATCCACCAAATCCCCCTCTAGCACTAGGGCATTGTGCTTCGGATGCAGATCGTAGGTGTGCTCCACCCCGTCGAGGTCGCGGATACGGATCTCCCGACTCGTCACCGCTGTCACTACGCCCGTCACCAAACTGTCCAAACCCGGGCAGATGACTACGTAGGCATTGAAGTATACGATTTGCTCCACATCGCGCAGAGCAATGTCCAGCAGCGTTGCCATGTAACTGGGAATTCCCTTGAGGTACCACACGTGGGTAACGGGAGCAGCAAGCTTGATGTACCCCATGCGATGGCGACGAACCCGGGATTCGGTAACTTCTACCCCACAGCGTTCGCACACAATGCCACGGTGCCGCACACGCTTGTACTTCCCGCAGTGACACTCCCAATCCTTAGCCGGTCCAAAGATCCGCTCGCAAAACAAACCGTCCATTTCCGGCTTGAGGGTGCGATAGTTGATGGTCTCCGGTTTCGTCACTTCCCCAACGACGCTGCCATTGGGCAGAACCCGCTCACCCCAGCGGCGAATGCGATCGGGAGATGCCAAGCCAATCTTGACATAGTCAAACCGTTGCTCCAGTTTTGCCATAGTTCTCTATTCCTAACGTGTAAATGCGCCCGAGCCGCCTGTCACCAATATTTAGAAGCCGTCTATCAAGGAATGCACACAGCCATCAGCCCGCTACAAGACATTGCGGTGTCCATCTGCTTTCAGGGCAGCCTAGTCTTCATCCTCGTCAAAGTCATCACTGCGGAAGCTGGCCTCATAGGTCGGTCGGCTCGGAGTTCTGCGCGGACTCAAATCAACCATGAGATCCACTTCCGTGTCCTGGTTGCTGCCATCATCCGAGAGTTTATGCACCGAAACATCCAAACAAAGCGACTGCAACTCCCGAACGAGCACCTTAAAGGACTCAGGCGTACCGGGGCGCGGAATGGCATTCCCCTTCACGATCGCATTGAGCGCTTCATTGCGTCCGGTCATATCGTCGGATTTCACGGTTAGCAGTTCCTGCAGGGTGTAGGCTGCCCCGTAGGCCTCAAGGGCCCACACTTCCATTTCTCCAAACCGCTGACCGCCCTGCTGAGCCTTACCACCAAGAGGCTGCTGGGTTACGAGCGAGTAGGGCCCCGTAGAGCGGGCGTGGATCTTATCATCCACCAAGTGCACCAGCTTGAGCATGTAGGCACGCCCAACCGTGACGGGTTGGTCGAAGGGCTCCCCCGTCCGACCGTCAAACACTTGCAACTTGCCACAGTTATCGGGGTTGAAGATCCACTCGTCGCCCGTGGCACTCTGGGCATTGCGCAACTGATGATGGATCAGGGCCCGAGACGCCTCCTCACCGTACATTTCATCGAAGGGAACAACCTTAAACCGAACGTCGAGATTTTCAGCCGCCCAACCCAAAAGGCACTCAAAGACCTGACCGACATTCATCCGTGAAGGAACGCCTAAGGGATTGAGCACAATGTCAATGGGGGTTCCATCGGCCAAGTAGGGCATGTCCTCCTTGGGCAGAATTCGGGAAATGATGCCTTTGTTACCATGCCTCCCCGCCATTTTGTCGCCGACCTGGATTTTACGCTTCTGGGCCACGTAAACCCGCACCACCATGTTGGCACCGGGGGGCAACTCGTCGCCCTGCTCCCGGGTAAAAACGCGCACATCCACAACGC
Organism: Cyanobacteria bacterium UBA999; assembly: GCA_002291895.1. Taxonomy (GTDB): domain Bacteria; phylum Cyanobacteriota; class Cyanobacteriia; order Pseudanabaenales; family Pseudanabaenaceae; genus UBA999. The sequence continues at coordinate 5,296 of DBAX01000024.1, read as the reverse complement.
GCCCACGCTCACCGTTAGGCACTCTCAGAGAGTTGTCCCGCACATCCCGAGCTTTTTCGCCGAAAATCGCCCGCAGCAATTTTTCCTCTGGCGGCTGATCCGATTCACCCTTGGGAGTAACCTTTCCAACGAGTATATCCCCCGACTGCACCCAAGCACCGGGACGAATGATGCCCTGTTCGTCGAGCTGACGTAGGGCTTCCTCCCCAACGTTGGGAATTTCCCGGGTAATTTCTTCAGGGCCTAGCTTGGTCTGGCGGGCTTCAATTTCAAACTTTTCGACGTGAATGGAGGTGTAAACGTCTTCGTAGACAAAGCGTTCGCTGATGAGAATGGCATCTTCGTAGTTGTAGCCTTCCCAGGGCATGTAGGCCACCAAAACATTCTGCCCTAGGGCCAACTCGCCGCCCTCCGTCGAAGAGCCATCGGCAATCACCTGGCCGGCTTTGACGCGATCGCCCACAAAAATCAACGGCCGCTGGTTCAAGCAGGTGTCCTGATTGGAACGCTGGTATTTTTGCAAGCGGTAGACCTCTTCCCGTCCCTGGGCAGGGCGCACGCGGATCTCGTCGGCAGACACATAGGAAACCTCCCCTTCCACCCGAGAGATAACCACCATCCCGGAGTCACGGGCAGCTTGGGGCTCCAGACCAGTTCCCACCAAGGGGCGCTCTGGGCGCAGCAGGGGCACAGCTTGGCGCTGCATGTTGGATCCCATCAGAGCACGGTTGGCATCATCGTGTTCGAGGAAGGGAATCAGGGAGGCGGCAACGGAAATAATTTGCACCGGGGACACGGCGACATAGTCCACCTCATGGCGTGCAGCAGTCCCAAACTCTTGGCGGTAGCGCACGGTCACGAGGTCGATGGTAATCTGCCCATCCGTAGTTGTTGGCAGATCTCCGGCAGCCACGCGAAATTCGTCCTCCTCGTCGGCAGTCAGGTACACGGGCGGCAGATCGCGGCGTACCCGTCCATTTTCCACCCGATAGTAGGGCGTCTCGATAAATCCGTACTGATTAACTCGGGCATGGGTAGCTAGGGAGCCGATCAAGCCCGCATTGGGACCTTCCGGGGTTTCAATGGGGCAAATGCGGCCGTAGTGACTCGGGTGAATATCCCGCACCGCAAACCCTGCCCGCTCACGGGTAAGCCCCCCCGGGCCCAGGGCACTGAGGCGACGCTTGTGGGTTAGCTCAGCCAGGGGATTGGTTTGGTCCATGAACTGGGAAAGCTGACTGGAGCCAAAAAATTCCTTGATCGCCGCAACTAGGGGTTTCGGATTGACTAGGGAAGTTGGCGTTAGGGAGTCCACATCGGCAACGGTCATCCGCTCCCGAATAATGCGCTCCAAGCGATTGAGCCCAACCCGGACTTGGTTTTGCAGGAGTTCGCCCACAGAGCGTACCCGCCGGTTGCCCAAATGGTCAATGTCGTCGATCTGCCCGAGATCGAATTTCAGGTTGATCAAATAGTTGACGACTGCAAGAATGTCTTTCTCGGTCAAAACCCGCACCTGATCGGGAATTGTAAGACGCAGCTTTTTATTTAACTTGTACCGCCCCACCTTGCCAAGGTCGTAACGTTTAGGATCGAAAAAGCGCGATCGCAGCAACTCTCTACCCCCCGATTCTGTGGGTGGCTCACCGGGTCGCAACTTGCGGTAAAGCTCTTTCAGAGCCTCGTCTTCGTCGAACTGCCCCTCTTTGTCAATGGTCTTCTGGAAAAACTCAGCATGGGTAAAGGCATCGAGAATTTCGTTGTCGGCTAGCCCAATAGCCTTGAGCAGAACCTGGGCAGAAAGCTTGCGGGTTTTATCAATGCGCACCCAAACCAAGTCATTCTTATCAATTTCAAATTTCAACCATGCGCCCCGATTGGGAATCAAGCTGGCATTAAAGGTGCGCCGACCGTTCTTATCGACCTCTTCCTTGTAGTAAACGCCTGGGCTACGCACGATCTGATTAACAATCACCCGTTCAGCCCCGTTAATAATAAACGTGCCCCGATCGGTCATCAGGGGGAGGTCGCCGATGAACACCTCCATTTCTTTGATCTCGCCCGTTTCCTTGTTAACCAGCCGCGTTGGCACGTACATTTGCACCGCGTACGTAGCATCTCGGCGCTTAGACTCTTCTACGGTATACTTAGGACGCTTGAGCTTATAGTTGCGGGCTACGAAGTGCAATTCCATCTTGCCGGTGTAGTCCGTGATCGGGGAGAAACTGTCTAACTCTTCGATGAGACCCTCTTCAAGAAACCATCGAAAACTCTCCCGCTGAATTTCTACTAAGTCTGGCAGAGTAAAAGCAGGGTTGGCTAGGGTAGGCTTATTCATGCACAGGGAGACTAACGTTAGTGGGCATTAGATGCTAAGCACCCAAGTATATGATAGTAGAGCTTAATAATCAAGCTCTAGACTTCTACGGTTTATCGATTCAGCTTGCAGCTAAGGTTACGATTGCCTTATGCAGGGGTTGCCCCTAAACTGCATTTGGTAGAGATTACTGCGCCTGCGTGTTCTTCTTGGGGCTGTGGCTCAGTTGGATAGAGCAAGTGCCTCCTAAGCACTAGGTCGGCGGTTCAAGTCCGCCCAGTCCCGTTTCCGATTGGCAGTATGATGATTTCAAGAAGTTATAAGCTGAGGCCCAGGGACAAATTATGCCGTTGCTGACAAGTCGCACCATCGTTCAAGATCTCCAACAGGCAGGAGCGCTAGCATTTCTTGTGCCGCCTGAGGGGGGGTATGAGGGTCGATACGTGCGCTGTTTGCGTGCAGCAAAGTATGGGGTGGTCACCCTAACCGCTAGGGGGTTGGGGGATGTGTCTAGCTATCTGACAGGGGTGCACGGCGTGCGTCCTTCCCATTTGGGAAAGAGTGACGTGCGTACTTACTTCTTGCCGCCGACCGTTCAGATGCGGCTCCGAACCCTGCCTCCCGGGAGCAAGGGTTTGGTGCTATGGCTCATAGAAGGGAAGTTTCTCTCCCGAGAAGAATTGGCAGTTTTGGCGGGCATACCAGCCTTGGATAGCAGGGTTAAGCTTGTCGTGGAGGTGGGGGGTGCCCGGGAAGTACTTTGGCAGCCCTTAGCTTCGTGGGTGGAGTCTTTATCCCAAGGCTGATGGAACAGGTCAACTTATTTAACTTTGGGGACTTGGCTGGCGATACCACCCCGACGCTGTTTCGCGATCTTGCCGAACTTAGGGCAGCGGCGATCGCATGCCAAAAATGCCCCTTGGCAGTAGGACGCAATCACGTGGTCGTAGAGCGGGGCGCCCCAACCGCACGGGTCATGATCGTTGGCGAGGGACCGGGCCAGACCGAAGACGAGACCGGTTTGCCGTTTGTGGGTCGTGCCGGACAGCTTTTGGACAAAATTATTGCATCGGTAGGGTGGGATAGTTCCCGAGATGTGTATATTTGCAATGTGGTGAAGTGTCGGCCGCCGGAAAACCGGGTGCCAACGGACGAGGAGTCCCGATCCTGTCGCCATTTTTTACTAGAGCAGATGCGTCTTGTAGCTCCATGGATTATCCTGCTGGCGGGGGCAACGGCGGTACGCGGAGTGCTGGGGGACAAGACCGGAATCACGAAGATCCGCGGGCAGTGGCGGCAGTGGCAGGGCTATTGGGTAATGCCGATTTTCCATCCTTCCTACTTACTTCGTAATGCCAGCCGCGAGCAGGGGGGACCAAAGTGGCTAATGTGGCAGGACATTCAGGCGGTGAAGGCAAAGTATGAGGAGCTGCGGACTGGGACTATGTCTTAGGGGACGGAAATGGAGTGGGCCCGGGGCATTGTGGGGCAAGAACAGGCGATCGCCTTCCTAGATGCAGCTTGGCAGCACCAGCGTTTGGCAGCGGCCTATCTATTTCTGGGAGCAGCGGGGGTTGGGCGTCGGACAACGGCACGGGCATGGGCGCGACTGTTGTTGGGGTTGGGGCGGGAGGCTGGCTTGATGGGACATCCCGATCTGTTGTGGGTGGAGCCAACGTATCTGGAGCGCGGGCAACTGCTAACGGCGGCCGAGGCGGCGGCGGCGGATCTAAAAAAACGGGGGGCGCCACAAATTCGCCTAGAGCAGGTGCGCTCTGTGTCGGAGTTTGTGGCGCGATCGCCCCTCGTGGCCGAGCACCTGGTGGTGGTTCTGGAACAGGCAGAGCTAATGGCGGAAGCGGCGGCTAATGGACTGCTGAAAACGTTGGAGGAGTCGCCTCGGGCCGTGTTTTTACTGATCGCGCCCCACAGCAATGCTCTCCTGCCGACGATCGTGTCTCGGTGTCAGCAGGTGCGGTTCCGGCGACTTTCAGAGGCGGCGATCGCGACGCAGTGGACGAAGATGGGTAGGGGGTCCCTGAGCCCTGACTTGATAGCGTTAGCCCAGGGTTCCCTGGGAGGAGCAATTACCGCCCATGGTCACATGGAGCAGATTGCCGAAGCAACGCGCTGCGCCATTAATCGCATTCCCCTTGATACCGTCGCAGCTTTAACCCTAGCAAAAACGCTCGTTCGCGAGCTAGATCTGGATGCCCAGCACTGGCTGATCCAGTTTTGGATGCTGCGGGTGTGGCGATCGCCCCTTCCCCTCCCCCTGCGGATGGAAGCGGTACAGCAACTGGAGCGATCGCGGTTCTGTTTGGAGCGCTACGTGCAGCCGCGTCTGGTCTGGGAGGCTATGCTGCTATCCCTGGGGCGCCCGGCCGAACGGTGAGCAGCCCAAAGGCATCGGGGTTGAGGTAGGTCTTGGCCGCGTGGCGCAGTGGTTCTGATCCTAGGGACTGCACCTCGGCAACGTAGGTAAAGGCGCGATCGAGGTCGCCCACAATGCGGTGGTAATAGCCGTACATGCTGGCGCGCTCCTGGGGAGACTCGCTGCCAAAGATAAAGCGACTGGAGACTTGGTTGCGAATTTTTTGTAACTCGTCGGTCGCGATCGGTTCCGTTTGCAGCCGATACAGGTGCTCCCGAATGGCCTGCTCGACGGAGTTGAGGTGTTCTGTCGCGACCTTGGCCGTGATTTGAAAGGTACCCTGCCAGCGATGGGGGTAGTAGGAGCAGGAAACCTGCTGCACCCAGTGGCGTTCCTCCCGCAGGTCCTTTACAAGTCGGGAAGTGCGCCCCGACCCCAAAATGCTGGACAGGATGCTGAGGGCATAGGTTTCGGCAAACTGGGCAAAACCGGGCACCCGCCAGGACAAAATCATTCGAGACTGCCGGATGCGCGGGTCGGTGATATCCTGCCGCTCGATGGTACCGAAGGGTTCCTCCGGTGTCATCGGGGGGTGGCTGGGGGTG
>DBAX01000031.1 GCA_002291895.1 Cyanobacteria bacterium UBA999 | reverse complement strand
CGATCATAGGCTCTTCTTAAGTTCGTCACGAAGGTAGATAGCAATCTCGGTAATAGGGACTAAAGTTGATGACTTTGTGGAGCGCTGGATAACTTCCACGAAGCCTTCGCTGATGCTTCGACCTGTGACCACTCGATAGGGAATGCCCACTAGATCGGCGTCTTTGAACTTGACGCCTGTCCGTTCGTCGCGATCATCGAGCAATGCATCAATGCCTTGATGTTGTAATTGCTGGTAGATCTGTACTGCTGTCTCTTTTTGGCGATTGTCAGTGACGTTGGGGATGATGATAATTGCGCTGTAGGGAGCGATCGCCGGATGCCAGATGATGCCATCTTGATCGTGGGCTTGTTCAACTGCAGCTTGGGCTAGTCGGGAAATTCCCAGTCCATAGCATCCCATGACTAGGGGAAGCTCTTCCCCTTTCTCGTTAGTGAAGGTAGCGTTCATCGCCTTGGAGTACTTCGTTCCAAGCTGGAAAATATGTCCTACTTCGATACCGCGGGCAGATTCTAGACGTTGCTCGGGATCGTGGATGGCACGATCGCCGGTTTGGGCCATGCGCAGGTCGGCGATATGGCTGGGTAGCTGGAAGTCCACGCCCCAGTTAACCCCAACCCAGTTTGTTTCCAACTCGTTGGTGCCCGTTACAAAGTTTTTGAGCTCGGTGATTGTGCGATCGCCTAGACGGAAGAACTGGGGATAGATATTGGAGCTTGGTTTGATGTAAGAGTCGGGTAAGTCGGGGGCAATGTAGCCCACGGGGAGAGATTGGGCAGCCCATGACCCAGTGGCATCGGCAACGTTGAGGCGGAGGATGGTTTTGCAGTCAAAACGTGCACAGTGGCGTTGCAGTTCGTTGAGTAACTTCACCTCGTTGACCGACTGATCGGCACGGATACTCACCAAAACTAAAATGAGAAGTCCGGTATCGCTATGGGCTTCGTAAAGCACTTGTTTCACATCTTGGCTCGGAGAGATGTTGAGTGCGATACAGGTTTTTTCGATGGTTTCTGTATTAGGAGTAGATAACTTTTCGGCGGTTGTGAAGCGCGATGGTACCGCCTCCGGCGGCAGGGAAACTGCCTTTTCGCTATTGGCTGCGTAGCGACCGTCGGACGTAAAAAGAACGTTGTCTTCCCCAGCGGCAGCGAGAACCATAAACTCTTGGGAGCCAGAGCCGCCGATCGCTCCAGAATCTGCTTCGACGGCGCAAAACTCAACCCCGCACCGTTCAAAAATGCGACGGTAGGTGCGATCCATCACATCATAGGTTTGCTTGAGGGATGCATCATCGGTGTGGAATGAGTAGCCATCCTTCATAATAAATTCTCGACCTCGCATCAGCCCAAAGCGCGGACGAATCTCATCACGAAACTTCGTCTGAATTTGGTACAGGTGCAACGGTAGCTGGCGGTAGGAGCGAATCATCTCCCGGGCGATCGCCGTAATCACTTCCTCATGGGTTGGGCCCAATCCTAGGGGACGCTCCATGCGATCTTGAAGGGAGAACATAATTCCCTCGGCCTTGGTGTAGGTATCCCAACGCCCGGACTCCTGCCAGAGCTCTGCGGGCTGCAGTTGCGTCAGCAGACATTCTTCAGCCCCGGCTCGCTGCATTTCTTCCCGCACGATCTGGGAGATTTTTTGCAGCACCCGCCACATGAGCGGTAGGTAAACGTAAACGCCCGCCGCAATTCGACGGATGAAGCCAGCCCGTACCAGGAGCCGATGGCTTATCAGCTCGGCTTCGGCAGGGTCCTCACGTAGCGTTACCCACAACATCTGGGAGAGTCGCATAGGATTTTGTATTCCTTCAGGTGCGCTCCCTACGCTACCACACAAGGGGATAGGCTGATGGGTGCCCTGGGGGTAATCAGGACTTGTTCCGGTCTAAGCAATGTTGTGGGTGAAAGATCTCGGCATCATGCGATCGCGCCAACGCAGATCGGGGGTATCGCTAGCCGAACCCATAAGTGCTCTAGCTTGCTGCTGCAGAGAGGTCTGTCCATGGGAGGCAGGCTTGCGGACAGCACCCAGGGGGCATTTGGGAAAAGGGCTACCGGAAATGGAGCAGGTTAGGGGTTGGAGCAACATAGGACTTGATATAAAGGAGGGTGCAGTGGGAGTTAATAGAATTAATCACCTAATAGCGATGAACCGTTGCCACCTGAAAAAGCACACTTGCTTCAAAAGGAACTTCACAAAGAATTGGAGTAAAAGGAGAGCAAACAAAAGAGCTATTTAAAAAATTACTGTTTTATTTAATTTTTGTAGCAAAAGCTACCGTTCGCAGATATGTCGCCAGATTATCACGGAATCCCTACAGGAGCAAGGCGGATTTGCTATGGTGTGGGCGAAGGCTAGGAGAACCTATGGGTGGGGGCATCGTTTCGGTACACTTTGGCGTTCCAGACTGCCAGGCATGGTGCACTTGGTGGTGCCAGGTCTTGGGGTTTCGCTCCCTGGGTGCTTTCCAGGGGCGGATGCGGCTCCGCCACGGCGGCATTGAGGTGCAGTTGTCGGAGGATGGGCGATCGCCTGGAGTGCGGGGACTGGGACTGGCGGGCGTGGGCAAACCCCTGACCGATCCCAGTGGCTTGCAGTGGGAATTTTTAGGGGATGGGGTTGGAACCCCCGAACCCGGAACGCTATTTACGGCGATCGACCACGTGGTATTGAATGTGCCAAGGGGCGCGTTGCAGGTTTTTGCCAGTTGGTACCGGGAGCATCTGGGGTTGCGCTTGGGGCAGCAGTTTGACATCCACACCGAGCACTCCGGATTGCGCAGCGTCGTTCTGGAGGACAGGTCACGGGGCATTCAGGTGCCGATCAACGAACCGGCCGCGGGGCGATCGCAGGTGCAGGAATTTCTCGACCACTATGGCGGTGCGGGGGTGCAGCACCTGGCCCTGGGAACCGATGACATTGACCAAGCCGTGGCGGTGCTAGCAAACCGGGGGCTACCCTTTTTGCCCACAGAGCCGCCAATTTTGGTGGAAACCCAGCCAGGACAGGCCACGCTGCGGCAAATTTTCACCCAGCCCCTCTTTGGGCAGCCAACCTTTTTCCTGGAACTGATCCAGCGGCAGCATGGGGCCCGGGGCTTTGGAAATGGCAACTTTCAGCGGTTGTTTGAGGCGATCGAGCGGGAGCAGCGGCAACGGGATCCGTCAATTCGGTGCTAGGATCGCGGCTAAAACCCTGGTGCACCTAGCCTATGCCGGAGACCCGTATCTTTGCTTTGCCAAATCCCAGTGCGGCAATGGTTCTTGCGGGAAAACTTGAAGCTAATCTCAAACTTATCGGTCGCCTGACGGAAACCCAACTGGTGCTGCGGGGGCAGGAATTGCATGTGATGGGGGCTGCTCAAAATATAGCCCTCTGCCTAGAACTCATAGACCTGCTAAAGCCTCTCTGGAGCCAATCCCAGGCGATCGCTGCGGTGGATATTCACCAGGCATGGGCACTGCGGAACGCCACCGAGCAGCAAAATTGGCGTGATCGCACTCCCATCAGCCGCACCCGAACCGGGGTGCCGATTCAACCGCGTACCCTGCAGCAGCAGCGGTACATCCAAAGCATGGAGCGGTGCCCCCTTGTGTTTGGCATCGGGCCGGCGGGCACGGGGAAAACTTACTTGGCGGCGATCGCGGCAGTGCGGGCATTGCAGGAGCACCAATGCGAGCGCATTGTGCTTACCCGTCCGGCGGTAGAAGCGGGTGAAAAACTTGGTTTTTTGCCCGGGGACCTGCAACAAAAAATCGATCCTTACCTGCGACCGCTCTACGACGCCCTCTATGATGTGGTGGCCGCAGAAAAAATTCCCCACATGATTGAGCGCGGCACCTTGGAAATCGCTCCCCTAGCCTACATGCGGGGGCGCACCCTAAACAACGCCTTCATTATTGTCGATGAAGCCCAAAACACGACCGTCGCCCAGATGAAGATGGTGCTCACCCGCCTGGGATTCCACTCCCGGATGGTGGTTACCGGAGACGTGACCCAAATTGATTTGCCCCGAGCCCAGTCTTCCGGGCTGCTCATGGCCCAAAAGTTGCTCCAGAATATTGAGGGCATTAGCTTTACCCACTTTACGGCGGAGGATGTGGTGCGCCATCCCCTCGTGCAGCAGATCGTCCATGCTTTCGATCGGTCGGAGCAGCCTGCTGACCTAGAATAGAGGCACTGCATGAGGGAAAAACGGCACTATGGGACTTTTTGGATTGGCAGGATTTGGCAAGAAATCGGCAATGCCCCAACCTGAGGAAGCACTGCCCGGTCGGTCGGTGGCGATTCCCACGGCAAAAACCCATTTTGTTAACGGCAATCCCCTCCACCCTCCCTTTCCCGCGGGAATGGAGCAGGCCATGTTCGGCATGGGCTGCTTTTGGGGTGCGGAGCGCAAGTTTTGGCAGACTGAACGGATTTACATTACGGCTGTGGGGTATGCGGCGGGATACACCCCTAACCCCACCTACGAAGAGGTCTGCTCGGGCATGACCGGCCACAACGAGGTAGTGCTGGTGGTGTTCGATCCGCAAAAAATCAGCTATGGCGCCCTGCTGCAAATCTTTTGGGAATGCCACAATCCGACCCAAGGAATGCGCCAAGGTAACGATGTGGGCACCCAGTATCGGTCGGGGATTTACACCTTCTCCGAGGTGCAGCAGCAACTGGCCCTGCACTCCCAAGAACAGTACCAAGCGGCATTGCTGGCAGCGGGGTACGGCAAAACCACTACCGAAATTACGCCAGCGCCTACGTTTTACTATGCCGAAGCCTACCATCAGCAATATTTAGCCAAAAATCCTAACGGCTATTGCGGCCTGGGCGGTACTAAGGTTTCCTGTCCCATGCCGGTGGCGGCGGAGTCCTAGGCGGGCAGTGAAGCTAACGCGGCGGGGCCACTACGGCATTAAGGCCCTTTTAGACCTGGCTATCTGGGGAGATAAGCAGCCCGTGCCGGTGCGGGCGATCGCCCAGAGACAGTCCATTCCCGCCCCTTACCTGGAAAAGATCCTGATGGATCTGCGCCGGGCCCACCTAGTAGCCTCGGTGCGCGGTGCCGGGGGCGGATACCAGTTGCTGCGATCGCCCGCTGCCATTTCCATCTACGACATTTTGACGGCCCTGGGAGAAGCCACTGCCAGCGTGCGCACGGAGCTGCCGGCTTGGGAGCGATCGGGCGACAGAGTCACCCTGAGCCTGTGGCAGCGTTTAGAGCAAACCTTGGTTCATTCCCTGCGTCAGGTAAGCCTGGAGGATCTGTACCACGATGCCCGAAGCTGGCAGGCGACCCAGGAACAGGATGCTTTTTTTGTAGTGTAGGTCGCTGTGCGGCCTGCGGTCGCCCGTTCCCGTTCTTTGATATGTTGGAAGCAATCTGTATCGGGCATGGGCTATGGCGACAGCAATTCCGGCGTTTTGTGAGGGAATTCAGTATTTTGGGGATTTGTGTGAAGGGTTTGAGGTGCACGGGCGATCGCCCATTCTGACGGCTGAGCAGACGGCTGTTACCAATCCCCGGGATCCGGCGGCGGTGTTGCAAACCCTGCTTTTGGCCGACGCCCTGCGCTATCTGACGCTGCAAATCACCGCGAGCAAGGCCTCCGGTCACCCTGGCGGCTTTGCCAGCAGTGTTGAGGCCTACGGCGCATTGCTAATGCTGGGATACAAAAACATCCCCACCGAAGTCGGGCATCACGCTCCAGGATTCTACAGCGCCATGTTTCTGGATTGCTCCTTGGAAGCCATGGGGATTGCAACGGTGCAGCAACTGCGCGATCGCTTCCGGGAGCTTCACGGACTTTTGGGGCATCTGTCGGGATACATTCCGGGAATTTTGGCCCCTGCGGGGCCCCTAGGCCAGGGACAGCACTTTGCCATGGCGGCGGCCTTGCTCCACCGGCAGCAGCTTTTTCCCTTTACCCTGGGGGATGGGGGGATGGGGGAACCCTACCCTATGAGTGCGATGCAGCATTTCTGGACGGCCTATCCGGCGGTAACCAACTTCCTGCCGGTGCTGATCTGGAATGGTTTTAGCCAAGAGCACCACAGCATGGTTTCTACCAAGTCCAATGGCGAGATGGCGACCTATTGGCGGGGCAATGGCTTTGAGGAAGTGGTGCTGGTGGATGCTAAGGATTTTGACGACGCCGGGCAAGCGGGAGCCTACGTTGATAGTACCCAGTTTTCTTGGCCCCAGCGCTTGGCTTTTATGGAAGCGATGTTAGTGGCAGCGGATCGGGCGGCGCGATCGGCCCTGGGGGGGACGCGCACGGTACTGATTCTCAAGCAGCTTAAGGGGGCGGGCGTCCATGCCCGGGGAGCCAAATCCCATAACCTCTATGGGCATCACACCCTCGATCATCCGGAGATCGTTCAGGCGCTGCAAACGCGGGCACTCCATCCCGATGCCTGGCAAATTGTGCGCCACAACTTGGCGGCGGCAGCGGGCGGCCCGGCGGCGGCGGTGGCGGTGACGGAATCGGTTCTCCCCTTGGTGGATTTGGGCAGCCTCCCCCTAGCGGAATTTGCCTTGGGTGAAAAGCAGGTGGCAACAACGGCCATGGGGCGCCTGGTGGCGGTGGTGGGAGAACGCGATCGCCGTTTTGTAGTCACTAATGCCGACGGCAACGAAGCATCGGGGATCGCCAATATCAACCAAGCCCTGAAGATCATGCACCCCACGCCCGACGATCTTTACAACCAAGCACCGACGGGGCAGGTCTATGAGCCCCTGAGTGAAGATGCCTGCGCTGGTTTGGCGGCGGGCTTGGCCCTGATGGGAAGCCGCAGTCTGTGGTGCTCCTACGAGTCTTTTGCCATCAACGGCCTGCCGATCTGGCAAACCGTCACCCAAGCCATGGCAGAACTCCGCCGTCCGACACCCTCGACCATTTGTCTGTTTACGGCGGGGGCCCTCGAGCAGGGACGCAACGGCTGGACGCACCAACGTCCGGAAATTGAATCCTACTTAGCGGCGCTGCACCGCAACGGTAACGTGTTTGTGCTGTTTCCCACCGATGCCAATGGGATTCAGGTGTGCTATGACTGGGCCCTGACGACCCGGAACAAGGGTATCGTGATTATTGCCAGTAAAACGCCCTTACCCATTCGCACTTCCCTGGCCCAGGCCCAGCAGGCCCTCACCGATGGCGCGATCGCCCTAAAGGAATATCCCGGCAGTAAAACCGTGGTTTTGCCCGTGGTGGGTGATTTGGTGCTGCAACCGGTCCTGGAGGCGGCGGAGCAGTTGGCAGCCCAAGGTGTGGGGTCGCGGGTAATCTCGGTGGTCAATCCCCGTCGGCTTTATCGGCAAAGCGATGTGGCTTGGTCTTCCTGTGCCGAGCCGGACGGCGGCTTTATGGAGCCGAGCGCCTTTGATGCTCTGTTTGGGGGCGATGCCCTCGTGGGCATCACGGGTGGGGCTGCGGCTACGCTGGAGCCGATCCTGCTGCGGAGTTCCCTGCCCCGGGATGTGCTCTCTTGGAAGCGAGGGGAGACAACGGCTTCACCCCAGCAGCTCCTCGAACTGAACGACATCACGGCGGCCCGGATTGTCTCCCGCGCCCAGGAATTGCTATGACGGCGATCGCCCTGACCATTGCCGGCTCTGACAGTGGTGGCGGGGCGGGCATCCAAGCCGATCTCAAAACCATCACCGCCCAAAGGGTGCACGGTGCTACGGTACTCACCTGCGTCACTGCCCAAAACACCTGTGGGGTAACGCGGGTGGATGCCCTGCCCCTAGAGTCCATTGCCGCCCAATTAGAAGCGGTGGTCACCGACTTGACCGTAGGTGCGGTCAAAACCGGCATGCTGCTGAATAGCGAGATCATCGCCTTGGTAGCTAAAAAGCTGACGGTCTTTGGTCTCCAGCCCTTGGTGGTCGATCCGGTGATGGTGTCCCGCACGGGAGCCCCACTTATAGATCGGGCGGCGATCGCCCAGATGCAGCAACGCCTTTTGCCCCTGGCCACGATCGTGACGCCCAATCGCTATGAGGCGGAGCTCTTGTCCCAGCGCTCTTTGCATAGCCTTGACGACATGAAACAGGCGGCGGCGGCAATCCACGCCCTCGGTTGTGGCAGCGTTTTGGTTAAGGGTGGGGCGATGCCTGCTCCCCTCAGGGGTGTGGATGTTTTTTTTGACGGCGATCGCCTCGAAGTCCTAGAAATTGCCCCCATCGATACCCCCCACACCCACGGCAGCGGCTGCACCCTCGCGGCGGCGATCGCCGCCCACCTCGCTAGGGGCATCCCCCTGTGGGAGGCGGTGACCCAGGCCAAAGCCTATGTCACCCTGGCCCTGCGCCATTCCCTTGCCATCGGTCGCGGCCAGGGCCCCGTCGGCCACTTCTTCTCCCTTTCGCCCTAGCAAAGATCGAAAAGCGAGGGTCGCTCTAGGCGCATCCTCGCTTGTATGGGCTCTAATATGGGATCAGCCGGACTAGCCCACCGTCACCGGAGCCACTTCCCAGATTTTGGCGGCGTACTCAGCAATGGTGCGATCGGACGAAAACTTACCCATCCGCGCCACGTTCAGCATAGCCATCCGCACCCAGCGATCGCGATCACCGTAGGCCAGTCCCGCCTGCTCCTGGCAGTCAATGTAGGACTGGTAGTCAGCAAACAGCATGTACTCATCGCGATAGAGCAAAGAATCCACCAAAGGCTTAAACAGGTCGGGCTCGCCGGGAGAAAAATAACCCATGGCGATGCGATCAATCACGTGGTGGAGATCCTCATTTTCCTGGTAAATGGCGTAGGGATTGTAGCCCGCTGCTTTTTTCGCTGCCACCTCATCGGCAGTGAGACCAAACAGGAAAAAGTTCTCGGCTCCTACTTCTTCGCGAATTTCGATATTCGCGCCGTCTAGGGTGCCGATGGTGAGGGCCCCATTCATGGCGAACTTCATGTTGCCCGTGCCCGATGCTTCCTTACCAGCAGTGGAAATTTGCTCCGAGAGGTCGGCTGCGGGGTAGATCAGTTGCCCCTGGGAGGCACTGAAGTTGGCCAAAAAGATCATCCGCAGGCGTCCCCGCAGGTCGGGATCGCGGTTGACGACATTGGACACCGCATTGATCAGCTTGATGATCAGCTTGGCCATAAAGTAGCCGGGGGCTGCCTTGCCACCAAAGATAAAAGTCCGAGGGGTGACGTCAAGACTCGGATTAGCCTTGAGCCGCTGATAAAGGCTAATCACATGCAGCACCGCCAGCAACTGCCGCTTGTACTCGTGGATCCGCTTGACTTGGATGTCGAACATCGAATCAACGTTGATGTCAAGACAGTAATTCTTTTCAATAAACTGGGCCAGGCGGGCCTTGTTGGCACGCTTGATGTGCCACCACTGCTCCCGGAATTCCCCATCCTCCACGAATTGCTCCAACGCCCGAAGCTTGGTCATGTCCTTGAGCCACACCTTAGAGCCAATGCGATCGCTAATCAGGGACGACAATCCAGGATTGCTCAGCAGCACCCAGCGGCGAGGGGTCACGCCATTGGTCATGTTCAGGAACTTATCAGGAAACAGGTGATAAAAATCCTTGAGCACATCGCTTTTGAGCAGTTCCGTGTGCAGAGCTGCCACGCCATTCACCGCATGGCTGCCAACCGTGGCTAGGTGGGCCATGCGAATTTTCTTTTCTGCCCCTTCCTCAACTAGGGAAATGCGGGACAGGAGGGCGGGATCCTCCGGATACCAGGTCATCACGTCATTGAGAAAACGGTGGTTGATTTCGTAGATGATTTCCAGGTGCCGGGGCAGGAGGTTGGCAAACAGGCTCACTGCCCAACGTTCCAGGGCCTCGGGCATCAGAGTGTGGTTGGTATAGGCAAACACCCGCTGGGTCACCCGCCAAGCCGTGTCCCAAAACATGTCGTGTTCGTCTACCAACAGA
Organism: Cyanobacteria bacterium UBA999; assembly: GCA_002291895.1. Lineage (GTDB taxonomy): Bacteria > Cyanobacteriota > Cyanobacteriia > Pseudanabaenales > Pseudanabaenaceae > UBA999. The sequence continues at coordinate 28,476 of DBAX01000031.1, read as the reverse complement.
CGCATCAACTCCGCAATGCTAATCGCCGGGTGGGTGTCGTTAAGTTGCACCGCCGCCTTGTCGCCCAGATTTTCCAGGCTGTTACCCCGAGATAAATGCCGGCGGATAATGTCCTGCAGGGAGCAGGAGACAAAGAAGAACTGCTGCTCAAGACGCAATTGGCGACCCTGGGGCGTATTGTCGTTGGGGTAGAGTACCTTGGAAATGGTTTCGGAGCGCATTTTGCTGGAAACGGCTCCATCGTAATCTCCGGAATTGAAGGCCTGGAAGTTGAAGTCCTCACCGGCCTCGGCTTTCCACAGCCGCAACGTGTTCACCGTATTGGTGTCATAGCCGGGTACCGGGGTGTCAAAGGGGGTGCCAATGACGGTTTGGCTGGGAATCCAACGGGTGTGGGCCCGCCCCTTGTCGTCGTGGTAGATCTCGGTGTGTCCACCAAATTTAACTTCAACGACCTCATCATAGCGGGGCACCTCCCAGGGATTACCGCCCTTGAGCCACTTGTCGGGAATTTCCACCTGCCAGCCGTTTTGAATGGCTTGATTAAAAATTCCGAACTCATAGCGAATGCCGTAGCCCATGGCCGGGAGTTCTAGGGTGGCGAGGGAGTCGAGAAAACAGGCGGCCAAACGCCCCAGACCGCCGTTACCCAGACCGGGATCGGGCTCGGTTTCCAGGATTTCGTCGAGGTTGAGTCCACTGTCCTGAACGGCTTGGCGGACGTTTTCGTAGAGCTCAAGGTTGATCAGGGCATTGCCGAGGTGCCGCCCCATGAGAAACTCGGCGGAAAGGTAGTAAACGGATTTGACGTTCTGGGCCTCATAGGTTTCGAGGGTTCGCAGCCAGCGGTGCAGCAGCCGATCGCGCATGGTATAGGCCAGGGCCATGTAGAAGTCATTGGCCGTGGCGATCGCCTTGTATTTGCCTTGGATGTAAAGCAAATTGTCTTGGAAAGCGCGGGTTAAAGTCTCCACACTGGTGCCTGTGCGGTCATCTTCGACCTGGATTACGGGCTGCATGGGGGCGGTACTGGTCATAGGTTCCTCGATGGATAAAAAGAAAACGGCGACAACTGCGCGGCGAACTAGCTAGTAGGGCCAGGTCCAGTTGCGAATTTCGGGCATGTCATCACCATGCTCAGCAATATAATGCTTGTGCTCGATGAGCTTGTTCCGCAGACGCTGCTTGACGTGCACACCCATCGCTTGCAGCTTGGGTACGCGGTCAATAGCATCTATGGCCAAGTGGAAGCGATCCAGATCGTTGAGCACCACCATGTCAAAGGGGGTGGTGGTGGTACCCTCTTCCTTGTAGCCACGGACATGGAGGTTGCCGTGGTTGGTGCGTCGGTAGGTGAGCCGGTGGATCAGCCAGGGATAGCCGTGGTAGGCAAAAATGATGGGCTTGTTGGTGGTGAACAGGGAGTCAAAGTCGCGATCGCTCAATCCGTGGGGGTGCTCTGCCTCGGGCTGGAGCGTCATCAGATCCACTACATTGACAAACCGGATCTTGAGGTCGGGAAAGCTTTGGCGCAGGATATCCGTAGCAGCGAGGGCCTCAAGGGTGGGAACATCGCCAGCGCAGGCCATCACGAGATCGGGTTCGTAACCCTCGTCGTTGCTGGCCCAATCCCAAATGCCAATGCCTAGGGTGCAGTGTTTGATCGCCGCATCCATGGGGAGAAACTGCAGGGCGGGCTGCTTGCCGGCCACAATCACGTTGACGTAGTGCTTGCTGCGCAGGCAGTGATCGGTCACCGAGAGTAGGGTGTTGGCATCCGGTGGCAGGTAAACGCGGATGATGTCGGATTTTTTGTTGATCACGTGGTCGATAAAGCCGGGATCCTGGTGCGAAAAGCCGTTGTGATCCTGCCGCCACACGTGGGATGTCAGCAGATAGTTCAGGGAGGCAATGGGTCGCCGCCAAGAAATATGCCGCGTGGTTTTGAGCCACTTGGCGTGCTGGTTGAACATCGAGTCAATGATGTGGATGAAGGCTTCGTAGCAGGAAAAAAGTCCGTGCCGACCGGTGAGGAGGTACCCTTCGAGCCACCCTTGACACATGTGCTCGCTGAGGATTTCCATCACCCGCCCGTCGGTAGCAATGTGGTCGTCTTCGGGAAGAATTTCCGCAGCCCAAGTGCGATCACTGACTTCAAAGACGGCGCTGAGGCGGTTGGAAGCGGTTTCATCGGGGCCAAAAACTCGGAAGTTGCCACTTTCGAGGTTGAGCTTCATCACATCCCGCAACAGCACGCCCATCACCTTGGTGGCTTCGGCGATCGCCTCCCCAGGACGGGGAACAGCTACGGCATAGTCCCGGAAGTCGGGCATCCGCAGATCCCGCAGCAGCACGCCGCCGTTGGCGTGGGGATTGGCACCCATGCGGCGATCGCCACTGGGGGCTAGGGCGGCCAGTTCTGGGATCAGGCTGCCATTGGCATCAAAGAGTTCTTCCGGGCCGTAGCTCTTGAGCCAGGTTTCGAGCAACTGCACGTGGTGGGGCTTGCTGGCCATTTCCGAGAAGGGGACTTGGTGCGATCGCCAGTAATCTTCGGTTTTCTTGCCATCCACCTCCTTGGGCCCCGTCCAACCCTTGGGCGATCTCAGAATGATCATCGGGTATTGGGGACGGGTGGTGAAGCCTTCGGTTTTCGCCTGGGACTGAATCTGGCGGATTTCGGCCACTACGATATCCAGCGTTGCCGCCATGGTACGGTGCATCAACTCCGGATCGGAACCTTCAACAAAGTAGGGCTTGTAGCCATAGCCTTGAAAAAGCTGCTCCAATTCCCCATGGCTCAGCCGTGCCAGCACCGTTGGGTTGGCAATCTTGTAGCCATTAAGGTGCAAAATCGGCAAAACAATGCCATCCCGCGCTGGATTAATGAATTTATTGGAGTGCCAGCTCGTCGCAAGGGGCCCGGTTTCGGCTTCGCCATCCCCAACCACGCAGGCGGCGATCAAATCGGGGTTGTCAAACACCGCGCCAAAGGCATGCACAAGGGCATAGCCCAGCTCCCCACCCTCGTGGATGGAGCCGGGGGTCTCGGGGGCCACATGGCTCGGAATGCCACCGGGGAAGGAAAACTGCTTAAACAGCTTTTTCATCCCCTCCGCATCCTGGGTAATATTGGGGTACAACTCGGTGTAGGTGCCTTCCATGTAGGTGTTGGCCACCAAGCCGGGACCCCCATGCCCCGGGCCCGTGATGTAAAGCACGTTGAGGTCGTGGCGCTTGATGATGCGGTTGAGATGGACGTAGATGAAATTCAGCCCCGGGGTGGTGCCCCAGTGTCCTAGGAGGCGCGGCTTGATGTGCTCTAGGGTGAGGGGTTGCCGCAGCAAAGGATTGTCGAAAAGATAAATTTGCCCGACGGACAGATAATTTGCCGCCCGCCAGTAGGCATTCATGAGGTGCAACTCTTCGGCGGAAAGAGCTTGGCTGTGGTCGGTAACGGATTCAGCAGAGGTAAACATAGGGCAGACCTCGAAATACTAATGGCTGGTGTTGCAGTGAGGGGCTGAAGTGCGCGGCATCTCCATCACTCTGGGGGTCGCATTGGGGGCGCTCCTGACCAAAAAAAGGAGCGACGATACCCCGGAGAAACCTCTTCTGGAACTCTTTAGGAGAATTACGTAACAAACCCAGGGCTTTTGCCGAGTACTCCATCCCGTCCCTCAACCGTAGTAACACTTGCGCAACGGAACCAAAAATTGGGCATACCAACTCGTGGCTTGGGTTTAGCCTAGCCGTGCGATCGCCCCGGGAAGGTTTCCTTAAGGAGATTTTCACTTTCAGACGAGGCTGCGCCGCTTGCGGGATTCCTTGGCCGACGGTGCTACGTGGGTGATCCCTGCCCGGATCAGGTGCTGTTCGAGGAGGGCAAAAAAACGCTGCCGATCGCCCTTGGTAACTACCGCGCGATTGTGGGCCTCGGCCAGGGTGACGGGATAGCCTTGTCCCTTGAGAACCTGGCTCAGCACCAGCCTCAGCGCCCCTAGGTACATGGGGGGATCTTGGGCAACCCACTCGGGCATTTCGAGGCGCACCAGTTCGTCCTGCCCCCGGAGATAGCAAAAGCATACCCGGTGATCGCCGTATTCGGACAGGATCGGAGCGTGGCTCTGCCAGAGGGGGCTCACGCCGTGGACGGGAAGGTGCTGCTGCCAAAAAGCGGCATCCCGCAGGGCAAAAAGCCGGTGACAGGGGGATGTCTCGGCGGTTTCCTGGGCGCAAAACTGCTTGCAATCCGGCGATGGAAAGGGACATTGCAGCAACCGGAGAAAGTTGAGGCTCTCGGTCGCCCGGGGGGCACTGATGTAGCCAATCAGGGGAATCCCGCGCGATCGCAGCCGATCCCAGGCATGGAGCATGGGCGTCAGAAGCTGCGTCCGGGCGGTTGGGGGCAGATCGGCAAATTCCCAATGGATTAGGGAGCCATCGCAGAGGGCCAGGCGGGGCATGGCAGGCGTGGCCCAGGGTTCCTGCTCGGCGGCAAGGTCGGCTAAGGCCACGGCCTCAGCCAGGGTGCGCTGGTAGGAAAGCCATTGCTCTAGGGCGATCCCCCAGGCGCGGGCGGCGTAGAGATCGGCGGGTTGGTAGTAAATCCGGGGCTGGCTATCGAGCAGGGGATAGCGATTTGCGCCATAGTGAATCGACACGCGACCGACATTGATGAGGTAGCAGTAAGCAATTTCGTGGTGGCTGGGGGCAATTTGGGAGCCATCGGTACTGAAAACCCAGTGGGGATCGCTGCTGGGCGTGAGGATGCACTGCTCGGCTAGGTTGCCAGCGGGGGTGGCGCAGGCGAAGGGAAACCGCTGTCCCCATTGCCCATGGCGTTCGAGGAGAGCTTCCTGCTGGGCGATCGCCTGGGCAAAAAGGGTGTGGGCTAGGGCCAGCTTGCGCGATCGCTCCTGGGATTCATGGTGCAATTGGGCTGCGATCCCATCCATTTGCTTGCTAATTTGCAAAAAATCCAGCATGGACGATTCCGTTTCCTATCTGTTGATAAAAACTGCCACCCTCTGCAATCCACTGGGATGGGATGCTTCTGCCGGTACTGTGCCGTTGGGAACTGCCTGAACATCCCTCCCACCTTCGATCCCCGCCCATTTCCAGAACCCAATCTAGAACGCAAAGCGGCTGTCCCGATTCTGGCGATCGCAGCATTGGAGCCCAAATTCCCAGGATGCTTGGGAACCCTGGTAGTGCCATTTCCCGGGGCTTGGAACCCGGCGGCAATGTCATCATATCTTCAACAAAGCTACTAAAAGACACAATACTTCTAACAACAAAGTGAAGAAACTCCTTGCTCTTTGGTGCGGGATTCTAGGATGAGTCAAATTTCTGGCATCTAAACCATCCCGATACCAGAAGGAAAAGAATTACGTGAACGAACCCAATATGAGGAAGGAGCATCCATGAGAATCGGTGTAATTAGGGAGCAGGGGCTAAATGAACACCGGGTAGCGCTGATTCCTGAGATTGTGAAGGCGCTCATTGGCAAAGGATTAGAAGTGGTTGTCGAATCCCAAGCTGGCATCCATGCCTTCCATAGCGATGAAGCCTACAGTGCTGTCGGTGCGGCGATCGCCCCCGATACCCAATCAGTTTTGGAACAAGCGGATCTGATCGCCACGGTGCAGGGCATCTCCCCGAGCGATCGCGCCCTGCTGCGCTCGGGACAAATCCTGGTGGGATTTCTCAATCCCCTTGGCGATCCCCAAAACATTCAGTACCTCGCCGAGCGGGGCGTGACGGCGCTGGCGGTGGAGTTGGTGCCCCGCACCAGCCGAGCCCAAAGTATGGATGCCCTCTCCTCCCAAGCTTCTATTGCCGGATATAAGGCGGTGCTGCTGGCGGCAGCGGCCCTACCTAAGTACTTCCCAATGCTGACCACGGCAGCAGGCACCATACGCCCGGCCAAAGTTGTGGTTCTGGGGGCTGGCGTAGCGGGGTTGCAGGCGATCGCCACGGCCCGCCGACTTGGGGCCACGGTCGAAGCCTACGATATTCGCCCGGCAGTGCGGGAAGAGGTGCAGAGCTTAGGTGCCCATTTTATTGATGTCACCCTCAGTGAGGAAACCACGGCGGCGGGGGGCTATGCCAAGGAGATTTCCGAAGCCGCCAAAGAACATGCCCGCACCGTCCTGACCGAACATATTGCGGCAGCGGATGTGGTGATCACCACGGCCCAGGTTCCGGGGCGGAAGGCACCGGTGCTCGTGACAGAGACCATGGTGTCCCAGATGCGTCCCGGCTCCGTCATCGTCGATTTAGCCAGCGAGCAGGGCGGCAACTGTGAAGGCTCAGAGGCCGGTAAGGATGTGCGTATCCATGGTGTGTTGGTCATGGGGCCGCTCAATCTGCCCTCCACCGTGGCGGTTCATGCCTCCCAAAGCTACGCCAAAAACCTTCTCAACCTCTTGAAGCTGCTGATCCCCAAAACTGAAGTGGTTCTGGACTTTGCCGACGATATTTTCCAGCAGTGCTGCCTAACCCACGGTGGGGAACTTCTTAACGTCAGGGTGCGGGATTTGGTGGCCCAACGAGCCAACGTCCCAATGCCCCAACCCTAATCGCTTCTAATCCCTTTGGAGAGCAATACCATGACTGAGTCGCTGATTACAGCCATTTTGATTTTTACCCTCGCTTCGTTTACTGGTTTTGAAATTATCAATAAAGTCCCCCCCACGCTCCACACGCCGCTGATGTCCGGTTCCAATGCCATATCCGGTATTTGCGTGATCGGTGCTGTCCTCGTTGCCGGTGCGGAACTCGATCCCTCCGTCTCTACGGTGCTCGGAGTTGTGGCGATCGCCTGTGCCATGGTCAACGTGGTGGGCGGATTTTTGGTAACGGATCGGATGCTGCAAATGTTCAAGAAAAAGGAGTCCTAGGTCATGACCCAGCAAATGACCCAACTTGTAGATACCCTCACGGCGTGGGCGCCCTCGGGTATTCAAATTTCCTACCTCGTAGCTGCCGCCTGCTTCATTCTGGGGCTCAAAAAAATGGGCTCTCCCGCCATGGCACGGCAGGGTAATTTCATTGGGGCGATCGGGATGCTCCTAGCCGTCCTGGCGACCCTGATCGATCAGCACATCCTCAGCTATTCGATGATTGGCATTGGTTTGGCGATCGGCTCAGTGGTTGGTGTATGGCTAGCCAAGGCCGTAGCCATGACCGACATGCCCCAGATGGTCGGCTTCCTCAACGGGCTGGGGGGATTAGCTTCCACCTTGGTGGCCGTTGGGGAGTACTGGCACAGCCGCAGCCACGACCTACCCCTCTCCAGTGCCGCCGTCGTCTCCATCGCTGCCAGTATTTTGGTGGGTAATATTACCTTCACCGGCAGCATGGTGGCCTTTGCCAAATTGCAGGGCATCATCAGCGGTACGCCACTGCGCTTTGCTTTTCAGCAGCAGTTAAACATGGTGCTACTCGGAGCGTGGGCCGTTGGTGCTGGCTTGCTCATTGCTAATTCAGGGGATCTGGCGGGTTTTGCCGGAATCAACGTCATCTCCCTGCTCCTTGGGGTGCTGTTTGTGATCCCCATCGGCGGTGGGGATATGCCCGTAGTGATTTCCTTGCTCAATTCCCTGTCGGGGATCGCAGCAGGAGCAACGGGATTTGTTGTGATGAACAACGTACTGATCATCTCCGGTGCCCTAGTTGGTGCCTCAGGGCTCATTTTGACCCAGATCATGTGTAAAGCCATGAACCGCTCTCTGCCCAGCGTGCTGTTCTCCGGATTTGGCACCGACGGTGGCAGCACCGGTCAGGGTGCTGGTGACGCTTTGAATAAAACCGTGCGCCAAGTGGATCCCGAGGAGTGTGCCATGATGCTGGGCTATGCCCGCTCTGTGGTAATTGTGCCCGGCTATGGTATGGCCGTTGCCCAGGCCCAACATGTGGTTCGCGAGCTAGCCGATACCCTCGAGCGCAAAGGTGTTGAGGTGCGCTATGCCATTCATCCCGTTGCAGGGCGGATGCCGGGACACATGAATGTGTTGCTGGCCGAGGCTAACGTTCCCTACACCCAACTGTGTGACATGGACGACATCAACCCCCAGTTTGAAAATACCGATGTCGCCCTCGTTATTGGCGCTAACGATGTAGTGAATCCAGCCGCTCGCCACGATACCAAAAGTCCGATTTATGGCATGCCCATCCTAGAAGTGGATCGGGCTAAGCATACCGTGGTCATCAAACGGGGCATGAGTGCGGGATTTTCTGGGGTGGAGAACGAGCTGTTCTACAAGGAAAAAACCATGATGCTGTTTGGCAGCGCTAAGGATGCGGTGAATCGTTTGGTCAACGAAGTGAAGCAATTGTAGAAAGTCGTAAATAGGTCAGGATGCCTCCTTCTGGGGGGCAAGGCTCCATACCCTTACTTTTTTCACCGAACGATGGGGAAGGTTAGGGTTTTTATTGGATGACGGGAATGGGAGCAAATTCCGTAGTGCCGCAACCCCCTTGAATCCGTTATCGCTAGTCAACAGCAGCGGTGTATAGTGGGTTGCGGTAAAAAAAGGTCTCATTTGCCCTAAAAATTTGTGCTGAAAACCGACTTTGTTCTCGATCTGCCAATTCACATAACAGAAAGTTATGCCCAGTGGGTTGTTGATCAATGGCAACAAAGAAAAGGGCTACACATAGTTACCTTAAATGCTGAGATGACCATGCAGGCCCGGCAGGATGCGACACTTTCAGCCATTATTAAGCGGGCCGAACTGGTGGTTCCCGACGGGGCGGGGATAACGCTTTTGCTCAAGTCACGGGGCGAGAATGTCCGAAGGTGCCCAGGGATTGAACTGGCCCAGGAGTTGTTAGAACGCTCCTGCCAAAATCAGTGGCGTATTTGCCTCGTTGGCGGTACTCCCTGGGTGCTGGAAAAGGCTTTACACTACTGGCAGGGGAAGCTAACCCATCTCCAGATTGTGCACGCTTTTGATGGTTACTTTGACCTAGCGCAAGAGGCGGTCATCCTGCAAGCTTTGACGGAGGTGCAGCCGGATTTAATTCTCGTCGCCCTGGGGGTCCCAAGACAGGAGATGTGGATCGCTCGGCACCGCGATCGCTGTCCCCATGCCATTTGGATGGGGGTTGGTGGCAGTTTTGATATTTGGGCAGGCGTCAAAAAACGAGCGCCGCGCCTCCTGCGGGACAACAATCTGGAGTGGCTCTTTCGCCTCTATCAGGAGCCCTGGCGATGGCGGCGCATGCTTGCTTTACCGCAGTTTGTTTGGTTTGTTGCCACGGATAGGGGTTCTAAAAACAGCCCCAAAAAACCCCGAAAATAGGATTGGATGCACTGGTGCGGTGCAATGCGATCGCCCGGATTGGCAGATTTGGTGCGGCGGGCAGTAGCATGGAACATCAAGCATTGTCAGTAGGGACTGCAAGCTGCAGACCGTAACAATCGTCCATTCCCGGAATAGTTACCCATGTCTATCGGTTATTACTTCAATAGAATTTGCCCTAGCGGCTACCTGGAGCGGCTCTCGCAGCTTATCCAAAAGCGCCTTGCCCCCGGAGCCGACAAAGGAGCAATTGATAGCCAAATCTGGGATTTGTTTGGTGAAACTTGGGCCGTGATGTTTACGGATTTATCAGGGTTTTCACGGCTTGTTTCTGACTTTGGTATCATTCACTTTTTGCAGATCGTGTATGAAGCGCAACGCCTTTTTAGTCCCTGTATTGATCAGTACAATGGCATTTTGATCAAAATGGAAGGCGACAGCATGTTGGTGCTTTTTCGGCAACCAAGTAATGCTGTTCAGTGTGCTGTTGCCATGCAACGGGCTGCTAAAGCCTACAATGAAGACAAGATAGATGCAGAAAAGATTCTGGTTTGTGTTGGGATTGGCTATGGCAGAATTCTTACCATAGGCGAGCACGACGTTTTTGGGGCTGAAGTCAATGCTGCTTGCAAGCTTGGTGAAGATATCGCTAAGTCTTGGGAAATTCTCGTAACCGATGCGGTAGCTGACCAGCTTCACTTATCCGATCTCAGTTTCGATCAACTTGAGGGTGCACCGCCCGGTGCTTCGGCAGCTTTCAAAGTGCTTTATTCGCTTTAAAGCCTATTGCCAGGATCCCGGATTCGCTAGGGGGATAAAAATGGTGAGGCCCCTCTCAAATTTTTACTGAGTCAGGCGATTGTCGAAGACTACGCGTCAGAATTGATGATGGGCGTTCGTGGAAATTCCCAAAACCCATCACGATGGTGCGGCGGCGGTTGGAACGACCCATTGTGCTTAATTGTGCGTAATCTCTCATGGGTTGGCGATCGCCCGGGCATATGGCAGTTACTGTTTGCCGTACTGTCTACTAGGCAAAAACCGAAGAAATATAAGGACACAAAAAGGATGCGAAATAGCGCTTTTGGGACAGGATGTTTTTTTGGGGTTGCCGCGATGCCGCGAAAGTGGGGCGGTTCTGACACGTGGACTGGCCCGGCCCATCTGCTATTCTGACTGCAATGGTTGCCCAGCATCTGCCCCATGTGGATCCATCCCGCTGTTGTCCCGTACCTAACTGCTTTTGCGATCGCCGCTGCTATCTCGTGGATCAGTATTCCGCTGGTGCGCTTTTGGGGGCTGCGGGCTGGGGTCATTGACCGCCCCAACGAACGGAAAATGCACATTACGCCAGTGGTGCGCGTTGGTGGCATCTCTATTTTTCTGGGATGCCTGTGTGCCCTCCTATTGGTCTGGGGGCTGGGGGGATTCGTAGATGAGCGGGGGCAACCCCTCAGCTCGGCTAAGGACTATGAAATCTGGGGCGTGACCCTGGGCGGTGCCGGCTTTTTTGCCCTGGGACTGGCTGATGATTTGCTGCAGCTATCGCCGATGGTACGACTGTTGTGGCAACTGGCGATCGCCGCAGGTGCCTGGGTTGTGGGCGTCCGCATAGAATTCATCTCCATTCCATGGTGGGACATTATTCGATTTCCCGAGTGGGTGAGCCTGCCCATAACGATGGTTTGGCTAGCGGGCATGGCCAACGCCATCAACTGGATAGACGGGCTGGACGGACTGGCTGCTGGGGTGACCCTAATTGCCTCGGCGGTCATTTTTGTGGCGAGTTTGTTTGTCAAGCAGCCCAGTGCTGCCCTGATCGCTGCGGCCCTAGCGGGGGGGTGTATTGGCTTTTTGCGCTACAACTTCAAGCCCAACAGCCGGGCTGAAATTTTTATGGGCGATGGTGGCGCCTATTACCTGGGGTTCACCCTGGCCGGTGTTAGCGTTCTGGGGCTGGTCAAGAGCGTAACGACGATCGCCGTGGTTTTGCCCTACCTTATTCTGGCGGTGCCCATCCTGGACGCCACGTCAGTAATTTTTAAGCGATTGCAGCGGGGGCAATCGCCCATGAAGCCTGGCAAGGATCACCTGCACCACCGCCTGATCCACGCCGGTCTGTCCCAGAGGATGACTGTGCTGTTCATTTATGCCCTGACTCTCTGGGTGGGAACCTTAGCCCTAGCGGTCTCAGGAATGCCCGCTGGGGGCACCTATGCTGTTTTTAGCACCCTGCTGTTGGGGTATGTCCTCTGGCAGGTCTGGCGGCGGATCTCCAGCCCCACCCGCAAATAGCTAGGAACAAAATAACTACTGGGGTAATGGCATGCCGCACCGTTTGCAGCAGAGGGCATCAAGATCGTGGGTTGCCAATCCGCAGCCGGGACAGGTTAGGTTCTTGGTATTGGTAGATTGGAGAAACCGCTTCAGAAGCTCCCCCAACTGCACCGGAATAAGGGCCACCCCAGTCAATACCATCAGGACGGTTGTGAGTTTGCCGGCGTCGGAAGTGGGAACAACGCTGCCATAGCCGACGGTGGTCATGGTGAAAATGGAATAGTAGAAAGCATCTAAAAAGGTGTGAAAGATGAGGGGATTGTGGTGATGCTCTACCTGATAAATCAGCCCCGAAAAGATGAAAACAATGGCCGCAACGGTAAATAAAATGCGAAGCACGATGGCGAGATCGCTGTTGTGATTGCCGCTAAAGATGCGGGCCAGGCGTAAAATTCGAAACCAGCGCAGCAGCCGGATAAAACGCACGTCAAAGGAACCCAAAAATACGGGCAAAATTGCCACTAAGTCGATGATGCCAAAGGGACTCAACAAAAATTTCCAGCGATCGCCAGCGCACCACCACCGCAGCAGGTACTCCCCAAAAAAAAGGTAGAGGATGCAGGTGTCGATCTGATTGAGCCGCGATCGCACCAACTCGGGCAGGGGATAGGTCTGGGCCACAAAAATTGCCGATGAACCCAGCACTAGGGCGGCAACTGCGCCATTGATAGCCCGGCCGGTTCCCGTTTCCAAATCATCGAAATAAAAGCCCAGTTGTGATCGCCACGGCATGGTTCGTTCCTACAACGTAAATACGAAATCCTCCACGAGTAACCCCGGGGTCAGCATGCCGCCCACCGCCCGATTTCCGTAGGTATTGGTATCGGGAATAAAGGCGCGTTCGGCGGTGAGACCTAGCAGTCCATCCCCTAAGAAATGGTAGAGGCTGTGGTCAAAGCGTAGGTTTTCAATGGGGGCGACCAGCGTGCCCTGCTCAACCCAAAAACAGGCATAGCGGGTCATACCCGTAATTCGTCCCGTGGGCAAATCGCTCCAATTCAGGTAGTGGAGGTTGGAAAGGTACAGTCCCGTATCAAGGGCGGCCAGCACCTGGGCTTCTGGAATCGTGCCGGCGCTGACCTCGGGCGATCGCAGGGATTCCCCGCTGCCGGCCCCATTGCCTACCAAGCCATACTCCTTGGCCGTGCGGGCATTGATCAGGGTTTGCACCAGTTGCCCCTCGGCAATCATGGGCAATACTTCGGGTGCCATCTCCCCCAAACCGTTAAACCGCGGCACGTAGCCCAGTTGGAAATTTTCCGTGAGGGAAAACAGGGGGGACAGGCTTTTTTCCCTTTGCCACAGCGATCGCAGGGCGCTGGCTCCCTGGCGCATCCTCCCCTCGCTAAGGCTCCAAGTCATCAGCCCCAGAAGCTCCGCTGCCGCCGCCGGAGCAAAATAGGTGCGATACTGTCCCTTGGGCACCGACCTGATGGGACGCTGCAGGGTCTCAAGCTGGGCCCGCGATCGCCCAATCTCCTGGGCATAGCGCTCCCCATCCCAGCGATCGCCCCCGTACGTGCCCTTCACCGCCCGCTCCCCGGCATAGAGGGAATAATCTACATAAAAAGAATCCGTTTCAAACCAGTGGGTTTGCCCCGCTGAGTTGGCACTGCCCCGCATCACCCGCCCGGCGGCGTAGAACCCCACAAAATCCAGGGCGTCCACGGGGGCAAGAATGTGGGCGATCGCCCCATCCGGCGGTAAAAGCTGCCCCGTAAATACCTCCCGACTCGACGGCCCCGCTGTTGGCAAAACTCCATAGGGATTGGGCAATGCCTGCTCTACCTCTTGGCGCAGCAGGGCAACTTGGTCGAGGGCAGTGACCCGATCGACCAGGCGAGCTCCGGTCAGGGGAACCGTTCCCTCCACCTCGCGATCGCCCCGGATGTAGCGCAGCGTCAGCGATGCATCCGCCACCAAACCCGACTGCCGCACCCGCCCCCGGTTAAACCGACTAAATTGGCTGCGTTCGCCCACCAAATTCAGGGTGAGATATTCGTCGGTTGCCAAATGGGAACACACTTCCCCGCACAGCTCTAAAAACACCGACTCCAGGGAGTCTGGAGCAGCGTGGTCAGGAAAAACTGCGGTCGCGGAATCGGAGGATACAGGCATAGAACTAGGAGCTGAATTAGGGATTGGGCTGGGAGTTGGCCGGCGCATGGAACACCATGGCAACCATCATAGCCAAGAGCAGGAACCAGCGCTTCCGACGAGGGCGGCACTGAACCCAACCTGTGCCCCAGGGGGCGACCGCAGGAAATGACCATTGTCCCCTTCCTTTGTGGGGAGGATGGCTTATGATGTGGTAAAGAAAACGTAATATCGTCCACATTGTATATATCAGAAGGAACATAACCGCGATGGGACTACCTTGGTACCGAGTGCATACGGTGCTCCTGAACGATCCAGGACGCCTCATTGCCACCCACCTCATGCACACTGCCCTAGTCGCTGGCTGGGCAGGTTCGATGGCTCTTTATGAAACTGTCACGTACGACCCATCCGATCCCGTCCTCAACCCCATGTGGCGGCAGGGGATGTTTGTGATGCCCTTTATGGTTCGCCTCGGCATCACCGACTCCTGGGGCGGCTGGAGCGTCACGGGCGAAGCTGCCACCAACACGGGCATCTGGACCTTTGAGGGCACTGCCGTTGCCCACATTGTGCTTTCGGGTCTTTTGTTTCTAGCCGCTTGCTGGCACTGGGTGAACTGGGATTTAGAACTATTCCGCGATCCCCGCACTGGCGAACCGGCCCTTGACTTGCCCAAGATGTTTGGCATTCACCTGTTTCTGTCCGGTATTCTCTGCTTCGGCTTTGGGGCATTTCACCTTACCGGTCTGTTTGGTCCCGGGATGTGGGTTTCCGATCCCTACGGACTCACCGGCCACGTGCAGCCCGTCGCTCCCGAGTGGGGCGCCAATGGCTTCAACCCCTTCAATCCCGGCGGAATTGTGGCCCACCATATCGCTGCGGGCATTGTGGGGATTGTGGCTGGACTTTTCCACCTGACCGTTCGGCCGCCAGAACGCCTCTACAAAGCTCTGCGGATGGGGAACATCGAAACCGTTCTTTCGAGCAGTATCGCCGCTGTGTTCTTCGCTGCCTTTGTTGTCGCTGGAACCATGTGGTACGGTGCCGCTTCTACCCCCATTGAATTGTTTGGCCCAACCCGCTATCAGTGGGACAACAACTACTTTCAGCAGGAAATCCAACGCCGCGTCAATGCTGGCATCGAGGCGGGCAAGTCCACGGAAGAGGCTTGGTCGGCAATTCCAGAAAAGCTGGCATTTTACGACTACGTGGGCAACAGTCCTGCCAAGGGCGGGCTGTTCCGCGTTGGCCCCATGAATAAGGGCGATGGCATTGCTGAGGGTTGGTTAGGCCACCCGATTTTCCGGGATAAAGAAGGCGCAGAACTCTTCGTGCGCCGCCTGCCCAACTTCTTTGAGACCTTCCCCGTTGTGCTTCAGGATGCCAATGGCGAAGTTCGCGGGGACATTCCCTTCCGTCGGGCGGAATCGAAATTCAGCTTCGAGCAAGCGGGAATCACGGTGGAATTTGTTGGCGGTAGCCTTAATGGTCAGAAATTTACCGATGCACCCTCGGTGAAAAAGTTTGCCCGTAAGGCCCAGCTAGGCGAGCCCATCGAGTTTGACCAAGAAAAGCTTGGCTCCGATGGGGTGTTTCGCACGAGCACCCGGGGCTGGTTTACCTTTGCCCATGCTGTGTTTGCCCTCTTCTTCTTCTTTGGGCACATTTGGCACGGAGCCCGTACCCTCTTCCGCGATGTGTTTGCGGGGATCGATCCCGACCTCAGCGAAGAGCAAGTGGAGTGGGGTGCCTTCCAGAAAGTTGGTGACAAGTCTACCCGTGTGGCTAAGGCCTAAAATTCTATGGAAACTATTACCTACACCCTGATTTTTGCCTGTTTGATTGGTTTGTTTTTCTTTGCAATCTTCTTTCGCGAACCCCCCAAGATTCAATCTCGGGGAGAAAAGAAGTAGGTTCTTGAACCTAAGAACTGTATGTTAGACCTAGCAATCTAGACCTTGCGCGATCGCCCCTAGTTTCGACCGGGGGCGATTGCCTATATAATGCCCCCATGGCACAGCTCACTAAAGTTCCCCTTGTCACCCTGCGAGAGGTGCACAAGCAGTTTGGGCAAAACGTCATTCTCAATGGCGTCTCCCTGGAGATTTTTGCCGGTGAGGCAGTAGCGGTTATTGGCCCTTCGGGCACGGGAAAGTCCACGCTGCTGCGGTTGATCTGCGGGCTGATTCAGCCGGATCGGGGGGAAGTTTTGCTTAAGGGGCAACCCCAGAGCGGCACTGTAGGCGGGCGGGAAGATTTGACCATTGGCATGGTGTTTCAGCAGGCGGCTCTGTTTGATTCCTTGACCGTCGCCGAAAATGTGGGCTTTGTTCTCTACGAGCGATCGCGCTTGAGCGATCGGGAAATTCGGCAGCAGGTGCGGGAAAAACTGCGCTTGGTGGGCTTAGAGGACGTCAGCGATCGCTACCCTAGTGAGTTGTCGGGTGGGATGCGCAAGCGGGTGAGCTTGGCCCGGGCGATTCTAGATACCCCCGATACCTGCGATGGCTGCCAAAAGATTTTGCTGTATGACGAGCCGACGGCGGGCTTAGATCCGGTAGCTTCAACCGTGGTAGAAGATCTGATGCGATCACTCAAGGAATGCGGTGCCTGTGATAGTTACGTGGTCGTGACGCACCAGGAAAGCACCATTCGTCGTACGGCGGATCGCTTGGTGATGCTCTATCAGGGTCTGATACGATACTGTGGGTCAATTGCATCCATTGATGCTACCGATAACCCCCATATTCGCCAGTTCTTTAGTGGCAGTACCGAGGGACCAATTCAACTCGTTGGCAAGGAGGTATAGGACGTGCAGAGAAGGGCAGTGCGGGATAGCTCCTTGGGGCTGCTGATTTTGGCGGGGGTAGCAACGGTTGCCGGGGGACTGCTGTGGCTGCGCGGGGCGCGTTTTGGCAGCGAGGGCTTCGGCTTTGACATTGAACTCCCCGATGCCAGCGGGCTTGATGTGGGAGCGCCGGTGCGGTTCCGGGGAGTAGCGGTGGGGCGGGTGCGGCGCATTGAGCCTCGATCCACCTCCGTAATTGTGACCGTGGCGATCGACCAGCGGGATTTAGCCATTCCTCGGGATTCGGTGGTGGAAGCCAACCAGAGTAGTTTCCTGGGCACGACGGGCATCGATATTTACCCGGCGCCCAATGGTCGAGCCCTAGGAGATAATCCGCCGTCTCCGATCGCCAGTGATTGCAACAACCAGCTTATCGTTTGCCAAAATGCCTCCATTAAGGGCGATCGCGGCGTAAGTTTCACCCAACTCCTTCGGCAAACCAACCGTACCCTCCAGCGCATCGAAGAAGAGGATTTGATTGCCAATATCAGCAAAACCCTCAAAAGTGCCGATGAAGCTGCCCAAAGCGTGCAAAAACTCACCAATGGGGTCAATCGTGTTCTGGGTCTTGTGGAAAACCAAGTGGAGAAGTTTGGCGATAGTGCCACGGCGATCGCCCAGGCGGCGGATAACGTAGGGCGCACCGCCAGTGCTGCGGAAGCACTGCTCCTGGAAAACCGCGAACGTATTGCCCGCACCCTGGATGGCATTGCTGGCACAGCCCAGGAAGCCCGTTCCCTGCTTGCGCGTGCCCGCCCGCTGCTCGATGATGGCTCTTTTTTGGCGAATCTGCAGCGGCTTGCCGAAAATGCGGCGGTGACGGCGAGCAACCTGCGGCAAATTTCCGGAGAGTTGAGCAACCCCGAGACGGTACGCACCCTTCGGGAAACCCTCGATTCGGCCCGGGCTACGTTTGCCAACACCCGCAAGATTACGGCGGATCTGGAGGAACTGACGGGGGATCCCAAGTTTCGCCAAAACATTCGCAACCTCGTCAATGGCCTAAGCGGACTGCTTTCCAGCGTGCCGGGAGCGATCACCACCGCTGACGCCCCCGCCCCCGAGATGTCCCCCGTAGAGCTCGCCCGAAGCAAGGGGATGGAACCAGCCGTGCCCCTGGATTTGCCCCAGGAGCGCCTGAAGATGAACACCCCCCAACCCCAACCTCCGCGGGAGGAGCCATGAGGCGATCGCGCCCCCTACTGGTTACGGCCTTAGCTACAACCATGATGTTTGGCAGTGCCTTGGTTATTGCCCACAGGCTGCACCATTTGCATACTGCCCCCGATGCGGCGCTCGCGCTGCCCCTCAACGAGGTGTTTATCCACATTCGCCTCCTATCGGTAACCTCCCAAGTGACCTTTGCGGCCATTCCCCTCCTTCTGGGCATGGGGCTTTGGGGGATGAATTCCTGGGCGCGGATGCTGAGCGTGTGTTTCTTTGGGGCCCTGTTTGTGCCGTCTGCCCTCACGCTTGGGGGAATTTTGGGCGATCCCCAGTGGTCTTGGGAGATCAATGCTCTTGTGACCCTCGGTAGTGGGTTTTTGTTGGCTATCCTTCTCCATCCTGCTTTTGGGCGAACCTTTTCGCGGCGATCGCCCCTTGCCGAGATTGAAACCTACGAGCTTGAAACTTAGTTGAGTATTGTTCCCCATGCAGGTTCCTGAGCAGCGCATTTTCGATCACGACCTCGACCGTGACACCCTTGAACTTTACTTGCAGCAACCAGCGATCGCCGTGGATACGGAGGCCATGGGTTTGGTCACGCGGCGCGATCGGTTGTGCCTGGTGCAACTCTGCGATGGGGGTGATCGCATCACCTTGGTGCGGATTGCCAGGGGCGATCGGGCTGCCCCCCACCTCCAGGAGCTCCTGGAAGCGCCCACCGTACTGAAGATTTTCCACTATGCCCGCTTTGATGTGGGAATCGTGCAGGCCCACCTCGGGATCACCGTGCATCCCATCTACTGCACCAAAATTGCCAGCAGGCTCGCCCGAACCTACACCGACAAGCACGGGTTGCGGGAACTGGTCAAGGAACTAGAGCAAGTGGAGCTAGACAAAGAGCAGCAATCCTCCGACTGGGGTAGTAGCCAACCCCTGACCGACGCCCAAATTAAATATGCTGCCAACGACGTGCGTTACCTCGTTTCCCTACGCCAAAAGTTGGACGCCGTGCTCCTGCGGGAGGAACGCTACGACCTTGCCTATGCCTGCTTCCAACACCTTCCCACCCAGGTGACCCTGGATCAGCTAGGCTACGGAGACGTGTTTGCCCACTGAGGCGCTTCTGGCAAAGGCAGGGGGCACGTAAGCTCCGGGCGGAAATCGGCATAACGCCCCTGCCGCACCTGGAGAATTTCTGCCTGCACGGTGGCACTGGATTCCCCTAGGCACAGCAGCACGTGGGTGGATAGCTCGAGGCTGGCTTCAAATTCGGGATGAACGACCTCCTTGGCTCCCAATTGGTAGAGCAAATCGATATCAGCGTCTTTGCAGGCACGGGCGACAATGTCGAGTTTGGGGGCGAGTTCCCGGGCACGTTGGACGCATAACCGGCTACTGCTAGCTTCGTTGGTCACGATCACCAGGGAGCGGGCCTGGGCGACAAGGGCCTTTTCTAGGACGTAGGGACTGGCACAGTTGCCGTAGAGGTAGGGAATGTGGCGATTGCGCAGCAATTGCACCTTGGCCTCCGATTGCTCGATCACAAGCACAGGATAGCCGCGCTGCAGCAGCAGGTTGACTATGTTTTGACCCACCCGACCGTAGCCAGCAACGATAATATGATCCCGCTGTTCGTCACATCCCCATTGCTCCTGGGGTGTATCCAGGCGATGAACCCAGGGGGCCAGCCAGGGCACCATCCCCAGCAGGTGCAATATTTTGGGGGACAGTTGCAGCAGAAAGGGGGTGATCATCAACGTCATGGCCGTACTGCCCAGCACTAGGGTATAGACGGGACGGGAAATGAGTCCTAACTTTTGCCCTTCGCTGGCGAGTACAAAGGAAAATTCACCGATTTGAGCTAATCCCAATCCGGCAAATAGGGCCACGGGGGCAGGATAGCGGAAGGCACTGACCAAGGGAATGACGATCAGGGCTTTTCCCACCATGGCGATCGCCACCAGACCCAGGATCAGCTCTAGATTCTGCCAAATAAACACCGGATCGATGAGCATCCCCACTGAGGCGAAAAATAGCGTGGCAAAGACATCCCGCAATGGCTCGACGTAGGTGAGGGTTTGATCGGCGTATTCCACCTCGGAAATCATCAGACCCGCAACAAATGCCCCCATCTCAATGGAAAGCCCCAATTGTTCGGTGACCAGGGCGATGCCCAGGCACAACACAATCACCGTAAGCAGAAATAACTCCCGACTCTCGGTGGCTGCCACCCAGCGCAGCAGCGGCGGAATGCACCATAGACCTGCGGCGATCGCCACACCGGCAAATAGGGAGGTGGTCGCTAGGGCGCGTACCACTGCCCAACCTACGGATTCGGGATGCTCTAGGGCCGGCAGCACCGCCAGCATGATCCCTAGGGCCAAGTCCTGGACGATCAACATCCCCAGGGTGACCTGTCCCTGGGGAGACTCAACTTGGTTGTTGTCCATCAAGCTGCGCAGCACCACCGCCGTGGATGACAGCGACAGAATCGCCCCCAAAAAGACGCCCTGGGTGGGGCTCGATACCCAGCCAACGCCTAGGGAAAGCGCGGCCGTTATGGCGATGGTCAGGAGAATTTGCAACCCCCCGCCCCCGAGGGCGATCGCCTGCACCTTGCGCAGTTGGGCCAGGGAAAACTCCACTCCTAGGGCAAACAAAAGGAAGGCCACCCCAAATTGGGCCAGGGTCTCGACCTGAATCAATTCCCTAATCAACCCCAAACCCGTAGGGCCAACGACGATGCCGCCGACTAGGTATCCTAAAATGACTGGCAAGCGCAACCCTGCTGCCAGGAGTCCACCGACGGCTGCGGCCGCCAATACCGTGACGAGATCGACAATGAGACGGAAATCTTCTTGCACAGGGGGGAAACGTTTCCAGCTTGACTATTTTTTAGTATGGCAGATCCCGCGGATCTCTTAGGCAGACGTTAACCCATGGCGGAGCTTTTGCCGCGACAATAGGCACAACAAGGTGATGGAGGTTCTAAATGATGCAACGAACGATGCCGGCGATCGCCCTAGCACTGGTTCTCGCGGGGCTGGGGGGAGATGCCCGGGCCACCCCGAGCGACCTCCAAAAGGCCCGCACTCCCTTCCGACCTGTGGATCTTAAAACCCTCAAGGTTTCTACCGGCAGCAATCCGGGGGCGGTGGTCTACCAGGCGATCGCTCCGGGACGGCAACGGCAAACTGGTTCTGAAGAAAAACTCACCTTGGAATTTGTCAGTACCACCCAGGCGATCGCTGTTTTTGACCTCCTGAACCTCAACGATCGGATCACTAAAGATTTGCGGTATCGGGTGGAGCTTTTGCAGCAAAAAGACCGCACCTGGGCCATCACCTGGATGGGGGTGCGCAACCGCTGCCAGGAGGGGCGGGGGGGCAAGGGTTGGTCTAAGACTCCGTGTAAGTAGGTGACCATGTATACGGAAAAACTCTCCCTGCGTACCAAGCTGGCCTATGGCGCTGGCGATTTAGGTACGGCGATCGCCGCCAACATAATTACGTTTTTTTTGCTGCCATTCTTTACGGATGTTGCCGGACTGAGCCCCAGCGCTGGGGGCACGATTTTGCTGATCGGCAAACTCTGGGATGCCATCAACGATCCGATTATTGGCTACCTAACCGACCGCACCCGCGCCCCCCTGGGGCGACGGCGATCCTGGATGGCCTACGGAGCGATTCCCCTGGGGCTATCGTTTCTCGGCTGCTGGTGGGTACCCTTTCCCGGCAATGAAACCGCCCTGCTGTGGTACTACGGAGCTATTGCCCTGCTGTTTAACACCTTCTATACGGCGGTCAACCTGCCCTACAGCGCCCTCACCCCTGAACTTACCCGCGACTACAACGAGCGGACGAGTCTCAACAACTTTCGCTTTGCCTTTTCTATTGGCGGCAGTTTGGTGTCGGCGGTGGTGCACCTGCGGTTGATTGCCCTGTTTGAAAACCCTGCTTTGGGCTGGCTGGCGGCCGGGGCGCTGTGGTCTGTGGCGATCGTGGTGCCCACCTTTTGGTGCGTCGCCGGCACCCGGGAGCGGTACCAACTTCCCCCCTGCGCCATTCCTCTGGGGCAGCAGATGCTGATCGTCTTTCGTAACCGGGCCTACCTTTGCGTCATCGGCATCTATATCTGTTCCTGGCTAGCACTGCAACTGACGGCTACGGTGATCCCCTACTTTGTTACCTACTGGATACGTCCCGAAAAACCCAACGAGGTGATTCCCCTGGTGATTTTGGCCGTGCAGGGCATGGCGTTTGTGGGGCTCTTTGGCTGGAGCTGGGTAAGCCGCCATTGGGATAAACGTACGGTTTATGTGGCGGGAATGACGGTGTGGATCCTTGCCCAGGGGGGATTGTTTGTCCTGCAACCCCAGCAAGTAACGGCAATGTACGTCCTGGCGATCGCGGCAGGAATTGGGGTTTCGGCGGGGTACTTGATTCCGTGGTCCATGATGCCCGACGTGATCGAGTTGGATGAGCTGGAGACGGGGGAACGGCGGGAGGGGATTTTCTACGGCTTTATGGTGCTCCTCCAAAAAATCGCCCTAGCCCTGGCACTCTTCGGCGTGGGGCAGTTGCTTGATCGAGCCGGATTCATTTTGCCCCAAGATAACCAACCGGTGCTTAACCAGCCCCCAGCGGTTTTTGATACCGTGCGGGTGCTGATCGCGCCGTTCCCCGCCCTTCTGCTGATTGGGGGCATTGCCATCGGGGCGGTGTATCCCATTACCAAGGAGCGCTATGCCGAAATTCGGGCCCGTATTGCGGCCCGGGAAAGCCTGCCGCCGGAGGAGGATCACCCCTCGATGTAGCGCGATCGCCACTGTTCCTGAAAGGCGGCGGCCAAGCGATCCATGCCCACGGAGCGGGAAGCCTTAAAGAGCACGCAGTCGCCTGGAGCCACGGCCTGCAATAGCTGGGAGAGCAAAACATCGCGATCGCCAATGCCCCAGCAGGGCGAAACCCTGGCTTCGGCCCCGGCAAGGATGGCGTCGGACTCGCCATCGGTGAGCACAACCAGCCCATCAATGCCCAATTCGGCTACGGTTTGCCCCACGCAGCGGTGGAGTTCCAGGGAAAAGTCCCCCAATTCTTTCATTGTGCCAAGCACGGCCCAGCGGCGCTTTGCTGGCGTTTGGGCCAGCAGGTGCAGGGCGGCGATCGCCGCTTCCGGGGAGCAATTGTAGGTTTCGTCTAACACAACGACATTCCCCGGAAGGGGAAGCACTTCAGCCCGTCCACTGGGGAGATCTAAATCTAGGGGAGCCCCCGCCGTAGCCCGCCAGTCGAGGTCGAGGGCCCGTTGCACGGCTAAACCGGCCAAAAAGTTCAGGGCATTGTGGCGGCCCGGCAGGGGAAGTTCCCAGGTGGTACTGCAAACGGTCAGGGAACCCTCCTGCCACTGACCGCGGATATCGCCCCGGGTGATGCCATAGGTCAGGGTGCGCCCCTTCCACAGGGTCGCGGCGGTGGCCAGTAGGAGGTCGTCCTCGGCATTGAGAATGGCGATGCCGTCGGGGTGCATCGCGGCTAGCAGCTCGCATTTGGCCCGGGCGATCGCCGCTTTGGAGCCTAAAAGCCCAATATGAGCGGTGCCAATGTTGGTAATCACGCCAATTTGGGGGCGGGCCACTTCGGTGAGCCGGGCAATTTGCCCCGGGCCGCGCATGGCCATTTCCACCACGGCAAAATCATGGTGCCGGGGATCAAGGCTCAGCAGGGTTTGGGAGACGCCAATGTCGTTGTTGTGATTGGCTTGGCTTTTGTGGACCCGATCCGGCGTGCCATGGCGAGAGAGCATAGCCGCAACGATCTCCTTGGTGGTGGTTTTACCGGCGGAGCCGGTGATGCCAATGACGGGGCCAGTAAAGCGATCGCGCCACCATGCTGCCAACTGCTGCAAAGCCCGCAGGGTGTCAGGAACTTGGAGCAGCGGCAGGGGGGGCTGCCAACCATTCTGGCTGACGACAGCGGCGATCGCCCCCTGTTGAATGACCTGGGGCACAAACTCGTGGCCGTCGAAGCGTTCCCCCCGCAGGGCCACAAACAAATCACCGGGTTGGATGCGGCGGCTATCGGTACAAATGTGGCGAATGGTTGGGTTGGCGGCAGTAGTGAGGTGGAGGGGCAGTGCCGACGTAGCGGCGATTGCATCGGTGAGGGAGCCAAAAAAGGGAGCAGCCATGCTGGGGACTAGATTTGCGTTGGGGGCATTGTAGCGTCATGGAGCTGCAACTGCACTTCAAAGATTTCGGCAAATTTTTGCAGCACCAAAGGACGGATGTGGGCGATCGAACTATGGGGCACGTAGTCGGTCACCTGACCCATGGATACCCCCACGAGCCCGCAGGGCGCAACTGCGCCAAAGCCCCTGAGATCCATGGCCACATTGAGGGAGAAGCCATGCATCGTCACCCAGCGCCGCACCTTAATGCCCATTTGGGCCAGCTTGACATTGCCACACCACACCCCCGTTTTACCGGGTTGGCGATGGGCCGGAATGCCAACCTCTGCTAAGGCCCCCATGAGAACTGCCTCCAGTTGCCGCAGGTACCAGTGCAGGTCGCAGCGGTAAAAACGTAAATCGAGAATGCCGTACCCCACCAGTTGCCCTGGGGCATGGTACGTCACTTCCCCGCCCCGTTCCACGCGGAGGCATTCGGTGCCCTCCGGGGGCTGCTCGGGGTCGAAGTGCAAAAACTTGGGATCGCTGCCCTGCCCTAGGGTGTAGACCGGCGGATGTTCTAGCAACAAAAGGCAATCAGGGCGATCGGGGCGATCAAGGCGGGCGGACACCATTTCCTGCTGCCACTGCCAAGCCAGTCGATAGGGAACGGGGCGATCACCCAACCAAACGGCACAGATCCGCATCAAATCCCGGCGTGACCCATGGCAATTCCTGCCACCAGCATCCCCGTCACCAGGAAGGGCTGGGCGCTGGCCTGGTACTTGACGTCATTTTTGAGGGGATCCCGCAGAAAGTACATGTCCTGAAAGGTGATTTGCGGCAGCACCAACAGTACCAAAACGCTGGCAAGGAGTTGCTCCCCGACGGTCACGAGGTAGAGGGCCACGCCAACCTGAAAGACATCGATCATTACTGCCGAAATCAGCGCCGCAGTGTGCACCCCAAACATCACCGGGAGGGACTTGAGCCCTAGGGTGCGATCGCCCTCCACACTCTTGAAGTCATTGACCACCGCAATACCTAGCCCCGCCAAGCTGTAGAATAGGGTCAGCCACACTACCGTCCAGGTTAGGTGGCCAAACAGGGCATGGCCCGCCCACCAGGGCAGGGCAATGTAACTGGCACCCAGGGCATAGTTCCCCAGCCAGCCATTTTGCTTGAGCTTGAGCGGCGGGGCCGAGTAAATATAAGCCAGCACCACCCCACCAAGGGCCGTGACCAAAATTGAAGGATAGCGATGGGCTCCCCAAACATCTAGCAGCCACGCCACGCCTATCCCAGCAAGGAGCAATATCCAGATCTGGGCAACGACCTGCCCTAGGGGAATGGCCCCCGACGGGATGGGGCGGTAGGGTTCGTTGATGGCATCTATCTCGCGATCGTAAAAATCGTTCAGCGTTTGGGTGTAGCCCGCCAAGAGGGGCCCGGACATTAGCATGCAGGTCAGAGATTTCAGCACATCCTCCAAGGACCACGTAAAGCCCCCGGAAGATGCCGCGCCGCAGAGCACCCCCCACATCAGCGGGATCCAGGTGATTGGTTTCATGAGCTGAAGGCGTAGCTTCCAAATGGAGGTCTCTTTAACATCAGCTCCTTTCATCCCAAGCAGTTGCCGCGCTTGGGCTTCTTTAGTTGCGCCAGGATTTGCTTCGGGGGTTTGTTCCGCCATAGAAATTTGTAACCTTTTCTTTAGGTTATTCTACAACCCCATGGCAGCAAAGTTTGGCGATGGACGAAACCCCACCCGACTGAGGATCGGGGGCGGCGCTAGCCTGGGGAAAGGAGCGTGGCTAGACCCAGGGCAAGGGCTGCCCCAAGGGCTGTATTGATGCCATTTACCACTTCGTTGGTCAACCAGGCGTAGCGCTGCTGCAGGGTGGCTCCCAAAATGCTCTCGCAGGTGGTGGCTCCCTGGGCGGCTACAAGACAGATCGCCACGCCGGTGGCGGAGATGATCCCCAGTCCGTATCCCAGGAGGGCGATCGCCAGGGCTCCCCCTACGCCAGCGAGGGTGCCTTCCAGGCTAACCGCGCCCTCGGTGCCAGCGGGGACGGGTTGCAGGGTGGTGATCAAAAATGTCCGCTGTCCATAGGCCTTACCAACCTCACTGGCGGTGGTGTCGGCGAGCTTGGTGCTCAGACTGGCGGTATAGCCCAGCCACCAGTAGGGTGCCGGGCTGAGGGCATACCCCAGGGCGCAGATGGCGGCGGTGGAGGCCGAACCCCAGAGATTTTCGGGCCCCCTTGCCCCATCGCGGTTTTCGGCGATGCCTAGGGCGGTTTTGATGTCCTTGCCGAGACGGGTAACCCCGGATCCCAGGACGAGGTAGGCGACGATCAGGGTGTAGCCCTGGGAACCCAAACAGCCCCAAATGAAGATGCCTAACCCCCAGGCATGGATGATGCCCGCGGTGGTTAACACCAGGCGCGGTAGGACTAGGGCAATAAGTCCTAAAACCGTATTGAGGGCGATCGCCTGGAACCAGGGATTGGTCAGAATGGTGGGATCGATGGTGGGGGGCATAGGGTGAGCAGGCTAAAGGACACGATCAAAGGTGCGGTACTGAATGGCCTCGGCGAGGTGGGCAGTGCTCAGAACTTCGTGGGACGCCAGATCGGCAATGGTGCGGGCCACCTTGAGAATACGATCCGTTGCCCGCGCCGACAAACCCAACTGCTTAATCGCTCGCTCTAACAACAGACGGCTGGGATCGTCGAGGGCGCACCACTCCCGCAGTTGCGCCGCCTGCATCTGGGCATTGCAGTTGACCTGCTTTAGGGCAGCAAACCGCTGTTGCTGGATCTGGCGGGCCGCCTGCACCCGCTGTCGCACGGCTGCGGAACCCTCTCCCCCGGGCGATCGCGTCATTTCCTCAGGCTTCAGCCGTTGCACCGCCACTTGGAGGTCGATCCGATCCATCAGCGGCCCCGACAGCCGCGCCCAGTATTGTTCCCGCTTACGTGGTGAGCAGGTGCAGGGCTGAATCGCATCACCGAAATAGCCACAGGCACAGGGATTGGTGCTGGCAACCAGCATAAATTGGGCCGGAAAAGTTACCGATTGGCGGGTGCGGGAAATCGACACGTATCCGTCTTCCAGGGGCTGGCGGAGGAACTCCAGCACTTCCCGCTTGAACTCGGTTAACTCATCGAGAAACAGCACGCCGTGGGAAGCAAGGCTAATTTCTCCGGGACGGGGAAAGCCCCCACCACCGACCAAAGAAGGCCCCGATGCCGAGTGGTGGGGACTGCGGAAGGGGCGATCGCCCACCAACCCCCTGCCCTTCAACAGCCCGGCCACGGAATGGATTCGAGTCACCTCTAGGGCTTCAGCAAAGGTCATGGGAGGTAGAATTCCCGGTAGCCGCCGCGCCAGAAGTGTCTTGCCTGAGCCTGGGGGGCCGACAAAAATCAGATTGTGTCCGCCGGCGGCGGCAATTTCCAGGGCCCGGCGGGCATGGTGCTGCCCCTTAACATCGGCCAAATCTAGGGAATAGGCCGTGGTAGATGCCGTTACCGGAGCAGGGCAGGGCACACTGGGGGCAAACCGCTCGGGGCAAGAGAGGAAGTCCACGACCTCGGTTAAATTCTTGAGCCCATAGACGGCTAAACCCTCGACAAGGGCAGCTTCTTGGCAATTTTCCTGGGAAACGACGATGCCACGGATTCCCAAACCCTTAGCGGCTGCGGCAATGGGAAGCACCCCCGCCACACCGCGCAAACTACCATCTAGGGATAGTTCGCCTAAAAACATGTGATCGCCTAGGAGGGAAGCGTCTGCCTGCTCCGAAGCAGCCAAGATTCCGAGGGCGATGGGCAGGTCAAAGATTGGGCCCTCTTTACGCAGGTCGGCAGGGGTAAGGTTGACCACGATCCGACGCATGGGAAAAGCAAATCCGGCGTTTTTGATGGCGGCTTTAACCCGCTCCTTGCTTTCTTGAACGGCCGTATCCGGGAGACCGACAACGGCAATTACCGGCAATCCGGCGGCTACATCTACTTCCACCCCGACCCGTATCGCATCGATGCCAAGGACAGCCGCACTCCAAATCCGCGCTAACAATGTTTCGATTCCGCCCTGGAACTACGCCAAAATTATGACATCCTAGAAGCCCCGGGCTAGATCCTGCTTCATGATGTTTTTCATGACTTCCTGCTGGTTGAGGTAGAGCAAGTGAAGTTCCATCAGGAGCTTTTTGGCGGCATCAGCTTCTAAATCCTTAACCTGTTGGCAAAACAGGGAGTGCACAAATTGCTTTTCGAGGGAGAGGTCGCTCATGGGCAGTCACCAGTAAATCCTTAATAAAACCTAACAATGCTTGGGCGGAACGTCGATAGGCCCAGAGGACGATCCAGTGCTAGGAAGTTGGCTAGGGGTTGATGGCTTGGCTGTGCCACAGGCTGCCATCCCAACGGTAGTGCCAGCGGTTTTGGGGATCGCCGCGCAGTTGCAGGTGGTCTACCCACAGCGGTTCTAGCAACAACAGGGTAAACGTGGGCAGGGGGTGGTGGGGGTCGGTGG
>DBAX01000071.1 GCA_002291895.1 Cyanobacteria bacterium UBA999 | reverse complement strand
CAGCGATCGAGGCGGTAGCGCACCACCATCGGAATGCAGCGCAAGGAGGCGGCAAAATCGGCTTCAAAGGCAAACAGCGTCATGCTTTCTAAGGTAGCAGGCGATCGCCCCTACAACGACAAGACGGGTAACTATCGGTGTCGTTGCCGCCACCGGAGGGACTGCGGTGGGTAGGGTTGGCGGTGGTGCCGCAGTTGGTGCCCTAGCCGGTCTTGCTGCCTACGGAGTTTATCGAGTCGTCAAAGGCTAAAGTTACGTTCATCGCGCTTTTCCTGCTAAGTTTTGCCCTGCCCAGCGTCTATTGGCTGGGACAGTTTCGCCTCAGGCTAAAATCCAATACAGAATGCCTGGAGGAAAACCCATGCTTCAAGCGACAGCACACTGTCACATTGTTAGAAACAGCGAAATTCTGAGCGGTGAGCCCATTATCAAAGGAACCAGGACTCCAGTGCGTGCGATTGTAGAAATGTGGCGCATTGGGGTTTCCCCTGAAGAGATTCCCCAGCGTTTGCCCCATCTTGCTTTGTCGCAAATTTTTGATGCTCTCAGCTATTACCTGGATCACCAAGTAGAAATCAATGAATACATTGAGCGCAACCGCATTCCTGATGAGTTCATGGATCCGCGAGTTCGGAAAGCATGACCAGCATTTTTATTCATCTTTATTTGGATGAAGATGTTGATGTGCTTGTAGCAACTCTTCTACGTTCCCGGGGGTTTGTGGCAACAACCACCAATCAAGCGGGACAGCTTGGCAAAGCGGATGCGGAGCAATTGGAATATGCTGCGGGCCAGAAGGCGGCTATTCTCACCCACAATCGAACGGATTTTGAAGATCTGGCACGAGAATATTTTGAGCAGGGGAAAATGCATTATGGCATCATTATTGCCGTTAGAAATCCATATCCAGAAATTGTGCAAAGGTTGCTTACAATCCTAAACAGGACAACGGCTGACGAAATGGAAAACCAGATTCTTTACATCTGAGGTTTCGCGGGAACGGCTCTGGCGGATGCCAGGCAGCGGACGGTATAGAGGTGCTGGTGGAGGGTTCCAGTCTGCTTGCCGTCGCGGATTGGGGTCATGGTTGGAGCTTGAGTTTCACCCCGCAGCGATCGAGGCGGTAGCGCACCACCATCGGCATGCAGCGCAAGAGCGGAATGCAGCGCAAGGAAGTGGCAAAATCGGTTTCAAAGGCAAACCGCGTCATGCTTTCTAAGGTAGCAGGCGATCGCCCCTACAATAAATAGACCCGTGCACGCCCAACCTATGCTCACCCTCTACGACACCACCCTCCGGGACGGCATGCAAGCCGAAGGGTTTGCGTTGTCGGTAGCCGACAAATTGCGGGTGGCGCGCCGCCTCGACCAACTGGGCATCCGGTTTATTGAGGGGGGGTGGCCCGGTGCCAATCCCAAGGACGAAGAGTTTTTCCGTCAGATGCCGGGGATGACGCTAAACCAGGCGGAAATTGTAGCCTTTTGCGCTACCCGCCGGGCCGGCCGCACCGCCGCCCAAGACCCGATGTTGGCCCCCGTTGTGGCTGCCGGTACCCGCTGGGTGACGGTATTCGGCAAATCCTGGGATTTGCAGGTAACGGAAGGGTTGCGCACCACCGCCGCCGAAAACCTGGCCATGATCGCCGACACGATCGCCCATTTCCGCCAACAGGGGAAGCGCGTCCTCTACGATGCCGAGCATTGGTTTGATGGCTTCCGGAGCGATCGCGCCTTTGCCTTGGCCACCCTCCAAGCGGCGCAAGCCGCCGGTGCCGAATGGCTGGTGCTGTGCGACACCAACGGCGGCACGTTGCCCCACGAAGTGAGCGAGATGGTGGCCGCGGTTCAGGAAGCATTTCCCACGGCCGCTTTGGGGATTCACACCCACAACGACAGTGGTCTGGCGGTGGCCAATGCCATGGCCGCGGTGGAGCAGGGGGCGTCGATGGTGCAGGGCACGGTCAACGGCTATGGGGAGCGCTGCGGCAATGCCAATC
Source organism: Cyanobacteria bacterium UBA999 (assembly GCA_002291895.1). Taxonomy (GTDB): domain Bacteria; phylum Cyanobacteriota; class Cyanobacteriia; order Pseudanabaenales; family Pseudanabaenaceae; genus UBA999. The sequence continues at coordinate 5,814 of DBAX01000071.1, read as the reverse complement.
TCTGCACCCTGATCCCCAACCTGCAACTCAAACTGGGATATGCCTGTCTGCCGGAGTCCGGGATGCGATCGCTGACCACCACTGCCCGCCAAATTAGCGAACTGGTGAACCTCGCCCCCGACGACCACGCCCCCTACGTGGGTTTGTCGGCCTTTGCTCATAAGGGAGGGATCCATGTCAGTGCCGTGCAGCGCAACCCCCGCACCTACGAACACGTTGCCCCGGAGCTGGTGGGCAACGATCGCCGGATTGTGATTTCCGAGCAGTCGGGGCTGAGCAATGTACTCTCCAAGGCGGCCAGCTTTGGCATTCAGCTTACCAAGGACGATCCCGCCTGCCGCGAGATTCTCCAGCAACTGAAAACCCTAGAGCAGGATGGCTATCAGTTTGAGGCGGCCGAAGCCAGCTTTGAACTGCTAATGCGCCATGGGGTGGGCGATCGCCCCACCTGGTTTACGGTGCAGGATTTTCAAGTGCACTGCCACCAAGGTGCGGGCTATGAAATCACTAGGGCGACAGTGAAGGTGGCGGTCAAGGACAGCGAGCACCTGACCACGGCGGAGGGTAACGGTCCCGTAGCGGCCCTCGATGCGGCCCTGCGCAAGGCTCTGATTGCCTTTTATCCGGCGATCGCCTCGGTGCACCTCACTGACTACAAGGTTCGGATTCTCAATAGCGACGCCGGTACCGCGGCCAAAACCCGCGTCCTGATTGCCTTTAGCGATCATCAGCAGCGTTGGACTACCGTAGGAGTAGCGGAAAATATCATCACTGCCTCCCTCAGGGCCCTCCTCGATGGTCTGGAGTTCGGCATTCGGCGCACGGTTTTGGGCTAAGATGCCTTCACTCTCCCCTAGCAAACACTGCGATGAAGCGTTCCATCATGGCGATCGCCCCCCTTTTGGATGGGTTCCTAGCTCTGCTGCTCCTTCCGGCGGCGTGGCTGATGCGGGGTGTGCGCACCCTCATTTGGGCAGGGGGCATCTCCCGGCTCCCCCTAAGCCGCGCTGTGCTGTGGCGGGTTGGCGTGTTTCCCATTCGCAATCACTACTACGAGCCGCTCTTTGACAGCCGGGCCCTACATCAATCCCTCGATGCCCCCCGCCCCCTCCCCGGTATTGACTGGAATGAGTTAGGGCAACTGGCGCTGCTGTCCCAGTTGTGCTACGGGGGCGAGATCAAAGATCTGCCCCAGGGGCCGCCCCAGACCGCCGATGCCCCCAAGCAGTTTTACTTGCAGAATAATTTCTTTGAATCGGGGGATGCCGAGTACCTCTACAACTTTATTCGCCACACCAAGCCGACTCGGGTCATTGAAATTGGCAGCGGTTTTTCTACCCTTATCGCTGCCCGGGCGATCGCCCAAAATCTCCGGGAGCAGCCAGACTCTACCTGTGCACACATCTGCATCGAACCCTACGAAAATGCCTGGCTGGCCCAAGTTGGGGTAACCGTGGTGCGCCAACCCGTGGAGTCGGTTCCCCTGGACACCTTCCAACAACTTCAGGCGGGGGATCTCCTGTTTATTGACTCCTCTCACATCATTCGCCCCCAGGGAGATGTGCTGTTTGAGTACTTAGAACTTTTGCCCCAGCTTAATCCCGGGGTCTATGTCCATATCCACGATATTTTTTCCCCCTGGAACTATCCCGCGAACTGGCTGCAGGAGCGGATTTATTTTTGGAATGAGCAATATCTCCTAGAAGCCTTCCTCTCCCACAACAGCACCTGGCGGATTGTAGGAGCCCTCAACTACCTTCAGCACTACCATTACGACGCCCTCCATGCTGCCTGCCCGTTTCTAGAACCCCAGCGATCGCCCGGTTCGTTCTATATCCAAAAATTGCCCTAATCTTGCCTAGGCTCCTGACCCAGTAGCAGTCGAATCAAAGTCTGGGAGAGGCGATCGCCATCAAATACCGCCACCTCTTTGCCATGGAGCACCTCCTGCTCCACGTAGAACCCGATCATGGCGTACATGAATAGCCGCGCTGCCGCCTCGGGGTCGGGAAATCCTAACCCCTGGAAATACTGCGTCAGTTGCAGGACAGTTGGCATCGAGAGGCTGGTGATAAAACTCTTGGCATGGTGAGGAAAGCGATCGGATTCACCCACCAGCATTCGCATAAACCGAATGAATTCCCGATCGGGATCCTGGGCGATGTGCCGCGCCAAAACCTGCAAAATGACCTCCGGTGGCTGGGGGTCGCTCCCCAATTCCAGGGAGCCAAAGGTGTGGCGAAACCGCGAGTCCGAGAGACGCTGGATCAGGGTCTCAAAGAGGACCTCCTTGTATTGGTAATAGCTGTGGATGGTGGCCTTGGAAACCCCGGCACGGCTAGCGATGCGATCCAAGCTAGCGCCGGCATACCCGTGGGCGAGAAATTCTTGCATCGCTGCGTCGAGAACCGCAGCCTCCTTGGCAGCACGCCGTGAATCGAGCATGGGCTTGACAACAGAAAACGCCTTCATTATAGTCAAAAGTACTGAACTATACGGTTCAGTTTACTTCACTACCGCCAGGTCGGCAAACTCTCATCGGTTTGCCGGTCTGATTTCATGGCGGTGGCGGATGGCACCGACTAGGAAATTTTCTGCCGTTCTGGGGGCATGGTCATGGAGCATGGGATTGCAAAGACACATTATGGGCGGTTTGGATGGGCTGGGGTAGTAGTGGCGATCGCCGGTGGTGGCATGCTTTGGTGGCAGCAGACCACGGCTCCCAAGCCCCCGGAAGTGATTGCGCCCACACCGCCGCGGGTTTCGGCCCTGGGATACCTGGAACCCCTCACCCATGTGGTGCGTTTGGCAGCGCCCACGCCCGCCGATGGCGGTATGGGCAACCGGGTCGCCGAACTGCGGGTGCAGGAGGGGGCACGGGTACGCCGGGGGCAGGTGGTGGCAATCTTGGACAGCCGCGATCGCCTGGAAACGGCCCTGATGGAGGCCAGGGGACGGTTGCAGCGGGCGGAAGCCCAACTGGCCCAGGTGGCAGCCGGAGCCAAGGATGGGGAAGTGGCCGCCCAAACCGAAACCATCGGGCGGATCGAAGCCCAGGCGGAGGGCGAGTTGGCCACCCTACGGGCGACGCGGGATCGGTTCCAGGAACTCTATGCCGCCGGGGCCACCAGCAAGTCGATTCTCGATAGCAAGCAATTGCTCTACGACACGACCCAAGCCCAGCTTCAGGAAGGGATCGCCGATACGGAGCGGGTGACCCGTACCGCCGCCCGACAGCGCCAGGAGGCGATCGCCACCCTAGACCGCATCGCCGAGGTGCGTCCGGTGGATCTGGAAGTGGCGGCGGCAGAGGTGGCCCTCCAACGGGCGGCGGTGGCCCGGGCCGAAGCCAACCTGGCCCAGTCTTTGGTGCGATCGCCCCTCGATGGCCAGGTGCTGAAAATCCATGCCCGTTCGGGAGAGGAAGTGGGCAGCGACGGCATCCTGGAACTGGGGCAAACCCAGCGGATGGGAGCGGTCTTGGAGGTGTACGAAACCGAAATCGGGCGCGTCAAAGTCGGGCAGCGGGTGCGCTTGTTTACCGATAGCACGGCGGAGTCCTTTGGCGGGCGGGTGGCCAAGGTGGGGGTGCGGGTACAGCGCCAGAACGTGGTCAATTCCGACACCGCCAACAATATCGATGCCCGCGTGGTGGAAGTGCGCGTGGAACTCGACCCCGCAGCCGTAGAAAGCTTTCGCAAACGCACCAACCTGCTGGTTACCGGAGAAATTCAACTATGATGCTGTTCGTCAAAATTGCCCAGTGGCCGCTCTGGCAGCGCACGCCCATCGGCTGGTTGCAACTGAAAAAAAACAAGGCCCGGCTGTGGGTGGCGATCGCCGGCATTGGCTTTGCCGACCTGCTCATGTTTGCCCAGTTGGGGATCCAAGCGGCGCTGTTTGAGAGCAACACCCTGCTCAATACCAGCGTCAATGCCGATATTGTCCTGCGCAGTGCCCAGTACCGCGACCTCAGCCTCGCCAACACCTTTCCCCGGCGGCGGCTGTTTCAGGTGGTGTCCCTGCCGGGGGTAGCCTCCGCAGAGGCCCTCTACATTGCCCCCGTCGTTTGGAAAAATCCCCAAACCCGACGCAAAACCCAGCTCACCATGGTGGGGCAAAATCCCCTGCACCCGGCCCTGACCATTCCCGAAGTCAATGCCCAGCGGGAGGCCTTGCTCCAGCCGGATACGTTTCTGTTCGATGAACTGTCCCGGGGCAGCTACCAAAACGTGCTCCAAGCCGTCACCAGGGGCGATCGCGTCACAACGGAGATCGATCGCCGCACGGTGCGGGTAGCCGGCCTGTTTCCCCTGGGCGCATCCTTTGCCACCGATGGCACGGTGATTACCAGCCAGGAAAATTTCCTGCGGTTCTTTCCCGAGCGCAGTGCCGGGCAGGTGACCCTGGGGCTGATCAAGCTCAAGCCGGGCGTGGATCCCGCTGCAGTTGTGGCCCAACTGCAAGCCCTCCTGCCCCCGGATACGGTGGTGGCAACCAGGGCCGATTACGTCGCCTTCGAGGCGGCCTACTGGGCAGAAACCACTCCCATCGGGTTGGTGTTTGGGTTTGGGACGGTGATGGCCTTTATGGTGGGCATGGTGATTGTGTTCCAGATTTTGGCCACCGACGTGCAAAACCACCTACCGGAGTACGCCACCTTCAAAGCCATGGGCTACCGCGATCGCTTTTTATTGGGAATCGTGCTGGAGGAAGCGATGATTCTGGCCGTTCTGGGATTTGTACCCGGTCTGGCTTTGGCCCTGGGGCAGTACGCCCTGATTCGCCAAGCCGCGGCCCTGCCCATTGCCATGACGGGGGCCCGGTTTGCCTTTGTTTTCTTTCTTACCCTGGTGATGTGCGGGGCCTCGGGGTTCATCGCCACCCGCAAGCTCCAATCCGCCGATCCGGCGGACATTTTCTAGGAGGAAAGCCCCATGGATGCAGCGAATCCGGCGATCGCCGTTACCCAGCTCAACCACTTCTACGGCAGCGAACCGTTGCGGAAGCAGGTGCTGTTTGACATTTCCCTGGCGATCGCCCCCGGGGAAATTGTGATCCTCAGCGGCCCGTCGGGATCGGGCAAGACCACCCTGCTGTCTTTGATGGGCGGGTTGCGCCGTCCCCAAATGGGCAGTTTGCGGCTTTTGGGCGAAGAATTGGTCGGTGCCTCCGCACAGGTGCAAACCATGGCCCGTCGCTTCTGCGGGTACATTTTTCAGGCCCACAACCTCCATGGCAGCCTCACCGCCCTAGAGAACGTGATGATGGGGCTGGAAAAGCAGGGGATTCCCCGGGGAGAGCGCCGGACGCGGGCTACGGAAATGCTGGACATCGTCGGACTCGGGCAGCGGCTCTCCTATTACCCCGAAAACCTATCGGGTGGGCAAAAGCAACGGGTGGCGATTGCCCGGGCCCTCGTGGGCAATCCCCGCCTGATTTTGGCCGACGAACCCACCGCCGCCCTCGACAAGCAATCCGGACGGGAGGTGGTGGAACTCATGCAAACCCTAGCGCGGGAACGGGGCAGCACGATTCTCCTGGTCACCCACGACAACCGGATCCTCGATGTGGCCGATCGCCTCGTTTATATGGAGGATGGTCGCCTTGCCGACTCCGAGCGCGCCCGTTTGTTGCTGTCGGGCCATGGTTGAGCGCTCCCGCCGTTGCTTCTCTTCGGGTGCAATCCGGTAAGGGCGATCGTCCCTCCTTAAAGGAACGAACCCGAGTGCGTTTTTTTCCTACTGCAGTTCGTTTGGAACGAACACGAGTGCGCTTTTCACCTACTCCAGTTCGCTTGGAACGAACCCGAGT
>DBAX01000013.1:26252-27055 GCA_002291895.1 Cyanobacteria bacterium UBA999 | reverse complement strand
TAGCGCGCTATTTCCGCCGTCCTTGGCTGGTGGGCTGAAACAACCTAACCTAGGGGCCGCAACACGCCCCGCAATTCCCCACCGCGATTTTGTTGCGTGTGCACATCGACGTAGAGATTGCCCGCAGCCAAGGCCTGCAGTTGCTCGGCGGTTAGGGTAAATTCCCCGGCCAACCGACCGCCAAGGCGATCGCCCCCTAAGGTCACCGTCAGCGCATACTGAAACGGTCCGTTCTGATTCGGTGCCCCACGATGGATGTGCACCGCCGAAGTGATGTTGGGATTGGGTGGGGCTACGGGATCGGTGGCATAGTCCCGCAGTTGACTCGATAGGGTGCCGAAATCTCCGCGCACGACCAAGCGATTGCCCGCCAGCACCGCACCGGCAGCCCCCGTAGCTGATGTGGCAGTGGGAGGAACAACCTGCTCTCCCTGCAGCAGGGCCACAAACCGTTGGGGGGCATTCTTAACCTTACCTTCGGCTCCAAGACTGGCTTCCGCCTCCTCAAAGTTGGACTGGACGTAGGACAGCAGGGGCGCAGGAATGGCCCCAAGATTGATGGGCGTCGCATGACTAGGGGCGGGAATGCTGCCCAGGGCGATCGCCATCAGGCAGGAGACCGCAGCCAGGACAAGGGCGAAAAAGGGGCGAACGATTGGGTGCATCATGGCAGTGTTCCTTAGGAAAAAGAATGGGTGGGCAGCATGGCCCCGTGCCCGCAGCAGGCATTGAAAAAAGTATAGGGTATTCCTAGACTTTAATCTGGGTATCTAAGGAATGCACGCCCACCCAACCGAATGATG
>DBAX01000013.1:0-25847 GCA_002291895.1 Cyanobacteria bacterium UBA999 | reverse complement strand
TCGGCGGGGGGCTGACAGGGGCGGATCTCGTTGACAAAAACAAGACGGGCAGGCAGGGGCTGGTGATCGTGATCGGTGAGAAAAACGGCTTCAAATTCAGCGTCAAAATAGGCAAAGGTGTGGTCGTCCTGCCAGGCGTGGTACTGCTTGCGCAGGCGGGTGCGCTGCTGGAGATCCCGGCGCAGGGCGGCGAGTTCGTCGGGTAGCCAATAGTCGGCGAGGTGCCGTTGACGTAGGTTCTGCTTGGTTGTACCCAATTTTTGCCCCAGCAAATTGTTCGACCACAGCACGTGGTGTTCCCAAGTGATCAGCCCCCCTGCCCGTTCTGCTTCGATTAGCCGTTGCAGAATTCGGAGGTCGGAGGACTCAGTGGGCATGCTCCCGCCTTCCTGCTGCAGCAACTGGATGAGGAGGTGGAGGCTGTTGGTGGCGATCGCCCAGGGTTGGGTCAGTTTCTGGAGGTGGCGGAGATAGTCAATCAGGGGTTCGGGGCTGCCAAAATGCCCTAGGAGGCGGTCTTTGAGGATGGGGGCGATCGCCTCGGTGAGGGGATAGAGGGTAAGCACTTCCAAGTCTTTGCTATAGAGCGATAGCTCAAACCGCTGCAGCAGGGACTGCCGCTGGCTTTCGATGTAGTCGGGGTGGAGGGCAAAACCCTGACTCTGCTTGCTTACCAGTCCGCGCCAGTGCATCGCCGTAAGAAGTTCTAAAATTTGGCTGACGCTCAACTGGGGGAAGGCCCGCTGCTGCAGTTCCCGGGCGGTCAGGGACTGGGGCGTAAGGGCTAACCAGTTCATGAGTTCCCGTTCGGTGGTGGTGAGTTCCGTAATCGGCTGGGGAAGCTGGCTAAGATGGTGCACTTGGCGACGGAGCACGACCCGGATGTTGCTTTTGCTGACCCGCTCCCCCAAAACCTGGGAGACGTCGCGCCATAGGCGGTAGCCCACATCCCGAATATAGGAGGGATCGTAGCCAATTATCTGGGCAATTTCAGTGTAGGATTTTTCTTCCCAAACATGGCGAAAAACCTGTTCTTGCACATTGTTGAGGGAATTGGGCGCAAGAATCCGATCTAGAACAAGAAGTGCGTCATCAACGTTCATTGCGGTGAAATGTCTTCAATTTTCCAGCCATTGATACCACGTTCTCCGGCTTTTAGCGACAAAAAGTTCTTTTTTTCTTTAGGTTCGGCAAATGCCCCAGTTCTGCCCTAGGAGCGGTTTAGAGCAAATTGCTAAGGATACCGGAGACTTCACCTTGCATGTTGCTGCGGTTGTCGTCGTAGATCAGTAGGGTGTCGAGCCGCTGGTGGCGGGAGAATTTTTGGACTTTGCGGACGTTGCCTCCGGTGGCATCAAGGGCGGCGGTAATGGCGGCGTGGCGGATGCGGTGGGGGGAAAGGGGTTTGTCGATGCCGGCGCGGCGGGCCAGGTTGCGCACGATCAGATAGAGGGCTGTTCCGGTGAGGCGGTGCCCCAAATGGACAGCATCGAGGGCAATGAAGAGGGGCTCGCTGGCGATGGGGCGGTGGGTGAGCCAATCGCCTAGGGCTTGGGTGGTGGCATCGCTGAGGCTCAGGATTTGCTTTTGAGAGCCCCGCCCTTTGCCAAGAATCCGTAGGGTGCGATCGCCCGGGGTAAAGTCGCTGGTATTGCAGCCCACCACTTCATGGCGGCGCAGGCCGTTTTCCCAGAGCAGGCGCAGAATGGCGTAATCCCGCTTGCTGCGTGGTGTGTGGCGATCAAGGGCGCCAAAGAGGAGCTTGATTTTTTCTGGGGGAACGCCGCTGGTGTCGCGGTAGGAATGCACCTTTTCGGTGTCGATGGCAGCCAGATTCCAGGAGCACATGCCCACTTTACCGGCGTGGGCCACGAGGGCACGCAGGGAGGACAGGCGGCGGTTGATGGTGGCTTCGCTCAGTCCCCGGGCGATCAGGTGGGCTTTGTAGGCAAAAACCCGGGCGATCGCCTGGTAGCGGTCGGCTTGGAGGAAGTCGGCTAGGTGGTGGGGATCGGCCACCCCTTGGTAGGCAAAATAAAAGAAGTCCTGGAGATCCTTTTCGTAGGCCCGTTTGGTGTTGGGGCTGCGCTTATTGGCGAGGAGGTTGGCAATCAGGTTGGGGGCGGCAGGAACGGGGGGGGCGCTTGGCATACTTTGCCGAGCCGGGGGGTAGCTGGCCTGCAGTAGGGCGGCGGGCGATCGCCCACAGATTTTGGTCACGATGCGATAGATAGCCGTGGCCGTCAGGCGGTGCCCAAAATGGGCTCGGTCTAGGGCCACAAACAGGGGGGCATCGGGGGTGCAGGGATCCCAGGTGCGGTAGTGCTGCAACCACTGGTCGAGGGCAGCCCCCAATTCCGGGGAGAGGGACTGCCCAGCCAAGTGCCTACCCTCGGGGTCGTAATCCCCCACGTTCAAGCGGCACAGTTGGGTGCGGGTGCGCTGCAGTTCCCAGAGCGATCGCACGAGCACCACATCGCGACACCCACTGGGAAGGATCGGATCGATTTGCTCGAGGCGAAAAAGAAGGTTAGAGGGCAGGGGCAGCATCGACAGTCGGGGGTTCGGTCATGGGTTCGGCGGCTTCGAGATCGGCCTCGGTGATGGGCGGCAATTTTTGCCGATCTAGGTGCATGGTTTCAAAGCATTGGTTGACGGAGCGCATAAGGCGGTTATACTCCTCAATTTTTTGTCGTATTTCTTCCAGCGATCGCAGGGTGCTCTCAATCTTGCTGCGGGCTTCTTTTTCTAGGGTTTGCTCCAGAAATGCCCGGGCCTGATCGTATTTGAGGAGAATCTCTTCCGTTATTTTTTCCACCCCCGTCAGCACGTGGAGATTGAACGTTTGGTTCACGGTTTGGCGAAAGGTACGCAGCATGGTGTCCTTAACTTTCTGACCAAAATCGACGGCGAGCAATTCCTTAATCGCGGGCTCCGCCTCCACCATGCTTTGGAAGTCGTAGCCACGGCAGGCTTGCTGTAGGGCATGGTTGAGCTGCCACAGGCTAATGGTGCCTTCAACGTAGGTTTCCGGTCGCTCGCGCACGTAGCGATCGCACTCGGTACGGGCTTCATTGACGAGGGCAGCGGTGGTCACTTCTTCCAATCGCATTCACTCATAAAAGTCAGCACCACCCGCTCCTGCTCCGGCTCGGCGTAGGCAATTTGACATTCTGTACCCGTGGCGTGCCCCTCAGCGCTGTAGAGCAGCTTGCGCCCGAGCAGGGCATTGATGAGCATGGATTTTCCGGCGCTAAAGGCCCCCGCAAAGACAATTTCAAACTTAGGCGCGATCGCCTTTTTCACGGAAGAGCGGGCCGCCGTAACGTCCAATTGCGATCGCACCGCCAATTCCTGGGGCAGCATCTGAATCAGACCTTCAACATCATCCGTCAGGTGGGCAAAGATCGGGACAGTCATGGTTGGCTCAAGCGCGACAACTGCATCCTACAACCTAATGGGGGATCAAGATTTCTGTATGATGGGAAAGATTTTTGATGCGGGATCGCCATGGATGATCACTTCAACGATTTCAACAATTTCGATGACTTCGAGAACTTAGAGGTCGGGGAACTGCCGGAGCCACCCCCGCCCCCCGATGTCGAAGAAGTGCTCCAACTGCTCCACTCAAGCGCCGCCCTCGATCGCACCGCCGCGGCCCGAGCCTTCTGCGAACTCCAGGACAGCCGTGCTATCCCCCGTCTCCTAGAACTGTTGACCGACGATTGCCCCCTCGTTCGGGTAGGCGTGTGCTACGCCCTGGGGCGCAATTTCTGCGATGCGGCGATCGCTCCTTTAATTGCCACCCTAGAGCAAGATTGGAATGGCTACGTGCGTAAGGGCATCGTCTGGACCCTGGGCAACTGCCGGGATCCCCGGGCCCTCGCCCCTCTGATTTCCTCCCTCCGCTACGATATTTCGGCGGTGCGCCTGTGGGCTGCCAGTGCCTTAGGACACTTGGGTAGTTGTGCGGCGATCGCTCCCCTTATCGATGCCCTAGAAACCGATCCCGTGGCCGCCGTCCGCAGTAACTGCGCTTGGGCCCTCGGTAAACTCTTGCCCCAGCATCCCCTCGACCGCCATAGCCCCCTCTATCGCCGGGCCGTCAATGCCCTCAGCCACGGCCTTGAGGATGAGGATCTCGGGGTACAAAACGATGTTCGCGATACCATTCGTCGCTGGGGCGATCGCCACATGGCCCATGTCTTGGAGCAAATGGAATGGAACCAAGGCTACTGCGAACTGTGATCGCTTCGATTCCAGCGGCGCACCAGGGGCAGCATTTTGGTGCCGGCACCACAAAAAAAAGCCCCCAAAGGCGGGGGCAATCTCACAAGGCGTGATGTCAATCTAAAACCTAGAAGCTAAACACCGTACGCAGCGTGCCCACGAAAATCGTGTCACCACTGGTGTTGTTGGGGTTGAAGATGAACTGAATGTCCGGCGTAATCGTGATGTTATCGCTCACCGGGAAGCTGTAGAACAACTCCAAGTTGGTTTGGGTAGAATTCCCCACCTTGCTTTCGATAAAAGGCTGACCAATGGCGATCGCTGCCAAAGCCCCATCCTTAAACAAATCGGGGAATGCAAAACCAAACATCCAGGTTTGGGGGCTGAGATCGTTGGAACCGAGGCTGGCGACATTGATCGGGAACCCACCAAAGAAGGGATTCAAGCCAATCGTTTGTCCCCGGGCGTCGATGGTGCCAAAGCCATAGCGACCAAACAGCGCCACACCTTTAGCAAACTGCCATTCCAGGTTCACACCACCCGTGTTGAGCGTAGCATTGCTCACACCGCCGTTGGTGTACTGCAACTTAATCGCAAAGGGCCCCTTGTCGCCATCTGCGGTCTTGGGAGAAAACTCCAGCTCCACCGAAGCCTGGTAGGGATCCCCAAACAAACCGCGGTTGGTGGGCACACCAACAATATTTGCACCGGCATTGGCATTACCCGCATTAGCTGCCAAGTACAGACCGCGCAGGCTGAAGGCACCACCGCCGGGATTCCAATCTAAAAACGCTCCCGAACCACCGGTTTGGGGATTGATCAAGATCTGGAGGGGGTTGTTAATAAAGAAAGTCGAAGAAAAGTCTACCGCTTCGTTGTTAGCAAAGCTGTTGGTATCGATGTGGTCGTAGGCGTGCATTACAGGCCCGATAGACACCCGTACATCTTTGCCGACATTGAAGTCGTAGCGCAGCTTTGCCAGCACAGCACCCGTGCCCAAGCCAGCGTAGTCTTGCCCAAAGGTAGCAAAACCAACGTTACCAACGTTACCAGCAGGGTTAACACCAAACAGCCCCTGCACCGAGCCACCGCCCCCACCAAGCTCAATCCGGGTCTTCAGCAGGTCGCTGCCGGTGAAGCTGGTGTTGAAGTCGAGGCGTACCCGGGTAGCCAGGAAGATATTGCTGTTACCAAGGCTGCCAGCAGTAGCACCCGTACCTGCCATGATCACTTCCCCACCCAGCTTGGTGGTGGTGGAAAACTGTTGGGCTTCCAAGCGGGAAGTGCGCGCTTCGAGAGCATCAACGCGACCGCGCAGGGTAGCAAGTTCGGCGGCAAATTCTTCCTGCAGGCGTTGCAGGGCAGCCAAATCCTCGGCGCTTACCTTGTCTGCCAGGCCGGCAGTAATGATCTCGTTAATCTTGTCAAGGCAAGCGTTGAGACCAGCCGCGAATTCAAAGCGAGAAAGCGCCCGTTGCCCGCGGAAGGTGCGATCGGGGTAACCAGCAATACAGCCGTAGCGTTCCACCAAGGATTGCAAAGCTGTAAAGGCCCAATCCGTAGGACGCACGTCGGAAAGTTGCGAAACCGAGGTAACCCCAGTCTGGGCAACCATGGTATTGGAATCAATTTGAGTTTGCAGCTCGGTTACGCTGGTGCTCTGCGCCTGTGCGGGCACCACATGGCAAAGGGTAGCAGTGACCCCAGCAGCTAAAACTACACCTAATGATTGACGACTCTTAGCGTCCATTACACACTCCTCAAGAACTAATGAACCAATGGCATTAACATAAACGAGCCAGTAAGCGGTGGCAACACCCCACAGGCTAAGAGTTAGTTACAGGGCTTGACCTTTTAACTTCCATAAATCCATATGTTAATCTGATTTTCCGATTGTGAAGCATAATTTTTTTTACCAAGCAATGCGTCCTCAATCGGGGGGCGGCTAATGGTTATCTTTGTTACATTTTCAAGAGCTAAATCTGGGCTTTGCGTCTGCTTCTGGGCAGCGGGAAGGAGCGATGGACTACCCCCCCTGGGGACGGAGTAGGTGATGTCCGGTTCAATGGGGCGATCCCTAGACTTGCATTCTCCCTGCGATCGCGGTTCCGATAGTGTGGTGTACACAGTATTGGGACGGTATTGGGACAGCGTTCCTGTCAGGAAACCCTGAAGTATTGGGTGGGGCATGGGGTGTTTTTGTGCGGTAAAACTTTTAACAGGATGCATGACAATATTGGTATAAGAATGTACAGGCAGGAAAAGTTCTTGTCCTGTTTGTTGGGGTATACAAAAGATTGTTTTCGATAGATGAGGTGGGGCGATCGCCTATTTGCTTGGATAGTTCATCTGGATCTTTTCTACAGATAGCTTCTATGAGATAGTTCGTGCTTAGGGCTACAGGTATTATTCGTTCCGGATCATTCCACCTACTCCCGCGATTCCATCAATACTCTGCTTTCTGGGGGATCGACCTAAGGCACGGTTATGGCACCAATTGGCGAAAACTATTTTGCCCGAGGGGACGGCCACCGATAGTATTAATCTATGTATCGTCCACCGCTACCCTTACCTGTGCACTCCCAGTACTGCCACATGGGAGACATCTGCCTCTACCAAGGAGTGGTTTTAGCGCCCGGGGTGGTGCTTTGTGCCGATCCGGAAAGTCGCATTGTGGTGGAGTCCGGGGCTTGCTTGGGGATGGGCTGCGTGATCCATGCCCAGGGTGGAACGATCCACATCTGTGCCGGGGCCAGCCTTGGGGCAGGGGTTCTTGTGGTAGGCCATGGTGTGATCGGTACCCACAGTTGCATCGGTGCTGCCGCAAGTTTGCATAACCCCGATGTGGCCGCGGGAGCGACCATTGCTCCCTACTCGATTCTGGTCATGGCTGAAGGTGAAGTCGCCAGTAACGACCAGAAAGCACTAACGGAATCTCCCGCCAAGGCATTTGCGCGATCGCAGTTGCAGATTTTGAAGGGCAAGCTGTCCCTATCGGAGCCACAACCTTAGTAAATCTGTAGAAAGTAAATAGGTAGGTGATGTGTCCACCGAGGAACCTAGGGCACCACCAGCACCGCACAGGGGGAGAGGTTCACAACTTTCTGGCTGACGCTCCCCTCGGGGTGCTCTTCGGCAACCATCATGCCTTCCGAACCCATGACGATCAGATCCACTTCCAGTTCATCGGCCAGGTCACAGATGGTGATAGCTGGGGTTCCCGTAGCAACTTTGGTTTCGTGGGGAACACCATCGGCTGCTAACGCTTGGGTAACTTCCTCAAAAATAGGGGCAACATCGGCGGCGGCTGCCGCATCGGCAACCACGGAAAGAACAATCACGTGGGATTGGTGGTGCTTGGCGATATTGAGAACCATGCCGATCGCCTGACGGGATTCACGACTTTGGTTGACGGGGTAGAGAATCTTGCCAAACATGGCGCATTCCTGGGGGGAGAGAAGTTATTAGAGATAGGCGTTGGTGAAGCCCCACCAGAGCAAAAAGCCGATGGTGCCGAGGAAAATTATGGCAGAAAGTGCGATCGCCAGGGGGCTATCGGCGCCCTCGAATTTCATGATGCCGCGGTTAAAGTCAGACATATTGCACTGGGTACTGGCTTACATTAGGATGAAACGACTTGATTATACTAGGCGGAATTCGGGTGTGGAGTTGCCTGCGCCCTGAAAGCGGGAAGGGTACACCTCCCTAGCGGGGAGCGGCACTAAAGGTGGTTTTTCATTTATTAAGGATCTCGATTTTGGACAGGCACCGCGTGCTGTTTTCTACAGTTCTTCACCATGGCTCTACCGATGCTTGTGCACTGGTGGCGGGTCTTTAGTTTGCCCCACTGCTCCGTGGCGCAACTGTCCCACTTGCCGCGCTGCGCCGGAATTTACTACGTGACGGCATTTGGGTTGATCTTTTACATTGGCAAGGCCAAGAACCTCCGGCAACGGTGGCAGCAGCACCACCGCTTGGCTCAATTTCGCCTGCTGGCACCCTTTGGTCGGCTGCACTACCAGACCTTGCCCGCGGCGGATGTGGCTGTGGCCGAAAAACGGGCGATCGCCCGCTACCGTCCCTATTGGAACAACCAACGGGTGCCGGGCTTTTGGGGGTTGTGGCGGCTCTATTGGGGGGGGTGGGGGCGGCTGGGCACCTACGGCATTCTGGGACTAGCTGTGCTGGGAGTGGGGCTATGGCGGCTCGGACAACCCTGAATCGCTCCGTGGCGGTGGTGGGTATGGGGCTGGTCTCAGCCCTAGGCGTGGGCGTGGAGCAAACCTGGCAGGCGCTCCTCGCGGGCAAGACAGGGATTGGTTGGCGGCATGGAGAACTGGGGGCTTGGGTGCCCAACGTGGCTGCAACACCAGTACCGTGGGTGGAAGTGTGGCTGAAGCTTGCTGTGGAGGAGGCGATCACCGATGCAGGCTTAGATCCTGGGGTGCGATCGGGCATGGGGGTTGTCGTCGGTTCAAGCCGGGGCTACCAAGCTGCCTGGGAGTCCGGTGCGGCGGTGCCCCAAACCCTACCCGGTCTGCTGTCCCACAGAGTTGCCCGGTGGGTGGGCAGTCAGGGGCGGGTGGCTGCGGTGATGGCGGCCTGTGCCACGGCCAATTGGGCGATCGCCGAGGCGGCAGCCATGGTGGGACATGGGGAGGTGCCAGTGGCGATCGCGGCGGTAAGCGACGCGGCCATAACCCCCCTAAGCCGCGCAGGCTTTAGGCGACTTGGGGTCTTGGCCCGCACCGGATGCTTTCCCTTTAGCCAGGTGCGGGAAGGACTGGTGCTGGGTGAGGGGGCGGGAGCCCTGATCCTGATGGCGGCGGATCGGGTCCCCCGGGATAGGCCGGTTTATGGCTTGGTGGCGGGCTGGGGTATGACCAACGATGCCACCCACCCCACCCATCTGCCACCGGATGGGGTGGCTGCGCAGCACGCCCTAGAACGCTGCTTGGAGCACAGCGGCCTCAGCACCGCCCACATTACCCACGTTCTTACCCACGGGACGGGCACTTACCAAAACGATCGCCATGAAGCAATGGTGCTTTCGTCTCTATTTGGCGATCGCCTACCCCACTTGAGCGCCACCAAAGGGGCAACGGGTCATGCCCTAGCGGCCACCGGCATGATGGAGGCCATCTTTTGTTTACTAACCCTCAAGCGGCAGATACTGCCGCCCTGTGTCGGACTGGAGCGGCCAGAATTCGATCTTCCCTGGGTGTTGCCAGGATCTTCCCGCCGCCCTGGGGCGATCGCCCATAGCCTCAATCTCTGCTTTGGTTTTGGGGGGCAAAACACTGCAGTTGCGTTTCACCATGCCCAGGAGCACGGTGCCTAGGTGGCGTTACGGTGCCATGAATGACCGGGTGTACTCCCACAGCCAAGGATCTTGATCCGCTAGGCGATGATCGGCGTCCGCAGAGACCAGCCGCACCGAGTCGGATCGCGCGGCGGCAAAGTCTTCGCTTAGGGAGATCGGCACCACGTCATCCCTAGTGCCATGGAGGATTAAAATCGGCAGCGATCGCCGCAGTTCCAGCTCGCTGTAGCCCTGGGCATCCCGAAAAAATTCATAGCCTAAATCTGCGAGCCCACCCAGCCCATAGTGATGAAAGGCAAAGGTTCCCTGCTGCCGCCACTGCTCTAGGGCCGCAGTTCCCATGGATTGGGCCAGGCGATCGGCAAATCCCAGGGCCGGTGCCAGCAGCAGCAACCGCTCCACCGCCGGCTGGCGCGCCGCCCACAACAGGGACAAAAAACCCCCCAGACTGGATCCCATCACCCGCAGGGGTGCCTCACCGTAGGTTTCCATCAGGAACGTCAGTATCTGGGTCAGGGTCATCGCTTTGAAGCTGGGCAAATTGAGATCCGGCACCTGGAGGGCGATCCCCAAACTGGCAAATTGCTTCTGAAGAAACTGGGCCTTCCCCGATTGCGGGGAGGAAGCAAACCCATGGAGGTAGACGTACTGGTATGGTTGATTGCTAGCCATAGCACGGGGGGAGAAATTCTGCCGTTAAAATCAGATCACGCCGATCCGCTGCGATCGCCATTGTAGCTGCGCCATGTCCTCCGATGCACCCCAACTGAAACAACTTAGCCAGGCAACGGAACCAACTTTTGTCGATCCGGCCGAGGAAGGTGTTGCGTCCCTGGGCGCGGCGGCGGCAGACATTCTTGCCGCTCAGCAGCAGATTTATCGCTACTTTTTGGAAGTGGTCAACACCTGCGCCCCACCCCAAGTGTTGCGAATTTTCTACGACCTGTTCATCAGATTTGTCGATACCTCCCCGGAGTTTGAGTCCCTCGGCAAGATTCTTTTTTTTGGCCGGGAGTTGGAGTTCCGCCACCTGCTGTTGCGTAGTTGCTACATCTTGATCAATAACTGGCGTCTTTCCCACCAGGGTAAGTACATCTACGACCTCGTCGATCTGTTCCTCGATCCCCTGATTGATCGCCCCTCTCGGGTAACGAAGGTGCAGCAGTTGCGGCAGTGGCTCCGTAACTTTCGCCAGTGCGCCGAATACAACGCCCTCCGGCTGTATGCGGGGCAAAACGGGGTGCCCCGACCCCAGCACTGGGGCGATCGCTTCCAAGGCTTCCTATTGACGTCCCAATTTGCCGATATTGGCGCCCCCCTCGAGCAACGGCACATTGCCCAAAACGCGGCCCGTCAAGCCAAGAAAAAGTTTAAGCAACAGTTGGCTCTATTTACGGCTTCCTCCTCCCGTCGCTACCAAAATCCCACCGGACTGGGGGAAGAAATCATTCTGATGATGCGCCGCATTTTGACCCAGCGGGGTACCCTGAGCTACCGCAATGACACAAAGCAATTTTTGCGCCAAATGCGCCATCTCACTTTTTGGGAATTTAAGGGGGCCCTCTGCCGGTTTTTAGAACTGCCGCGTGATCGCCGCTTTGAAACCGAATTCATCGACAAACTGCGGCAGTTTCGCGATCGCTGCCACGATCAGCCCATGTCCTTTGGACTGCTCCACACCACCTGCAACCGGTTGATCCACATCCTCACCGTTGATGATCGCCGGCATCCCAGCGCGTTGCTTCTGTCCCTGCTCAACGAAGGGCGGGCCCTCGTTCCCTCCCTCATTTTGCTGCGTCTCGTGCTGCTGAGTACCGTCAGCCGCCTGCACCTAGAAACCTGCCTCGCCGACTTAATTCGCGCCCATGACCAGGTGCCAGAATCCGAATGCCGCCCCCTAACCACCTTCCTGGATATGGTGAACGTGATGCTGACAATCTATGAAGACGACACCGACTACAATTTAGTGGAAATGCCCGCCGCCGAGTACCGTATTTTCTCCCAGACCCGCCCCGCCGCCGATGCCCATACCGCACCTTGACACCCTCATTGCTACCCTTACCGATGACTATCGTCGGTTCCCCGAGGCCCAAACCTACGACCTCTACCGTCCGGACGTGCTCTTTCGCGATCCCGTGTATCACTTTCGCGGGCTAGATCGCTATCAAAAAATGATTAGGTTCATTACCTATTGGTTTCGGCAACTGCGCCTAGAATTGCACCACATCGAACCACGGGAAGCCGACCAGCCACCCCACATTCGCACCGAGTGGACGATGAGCTGGACTGCTCCCCTGCCTTGGCAGCCCCGCATTGCCGTCACGGGCTGGACAGAACTGCATCTTGATAGCGACGGTAAAATTGCGGCCCACCTCGACTACTGGCATTGCACCAAGTGGGATGTCCTACAGCAACACTTCCGGTTTTTCTCTCCCCAGGGATAGAATTCCGGGCGATCGCCCCTGGGGATCGGGAGATGGGTTAGGCTGGTTACAGAATTTTTGTCCGGCAGACCGTTAGACTGAGGCAAATTATGGGAGTCCGCTCATGAATTCTCTCTCCAACCTTCACCATGCCAGCGACAAACAAATCTGGCAGCGTTTGCGACAAGCGATCGCCGCTAGTTCTGGGTTCAAGCGCTGGCAGCGCCAGCAGGGAGATTCCAGCTCCGCTAGCAAGGGTGACATTGACGCCCAAGTGTGCGCCTACCTCCGTGAAACCCTCGACACCTTGGCCTACTGATCCGATCTACCTCTATGACTCTCTATGACTGAAGCTTTGACGATGGCGGTGCTGCAAGAGCGGCTTGGGGACTCGGAACTGGGGGTGCGCATGGCAGTGCTCAACCAGAGCCGTCACCTCAGCGATGGCGAGCGGTGGCAGTTAATGCAAAAAGCTGCGACGGACACCAATGCTCGCATCCGCTACGCCGCGATCAGTCAAATGGCTACCCTAGGGCACGTGGACGAAACCACTGCTGCGGATGTCCTAGGGACTGCCCTGCGCCAAGATCCGGAAATGGATGTGCGCGCCGCCGCCGCCGATGCCCTTGGGGCGCTTAAGGTACAAGCGGCCCTACCGCTCTTAGCCGAAGCTTTCACCAACACCCAGGATTGGCTGCTACAGTTCAGTGTTATTGCGGCTCTGGGCGAGCTGGGAAATCCCGAGGCCTTTGATTTGCTGGAGCAAGCGACGGGGCACAGCAACGAGTTGGTACGGATCGCCGCCCTAGGTGCCCTAGGAGAACTGGGCGATGTCCGTGCCGTGCCGATACTGCTGGGGTTTGTCCACGATCCTGACTGGCAGATACGCCATCGCGTAGCCCAAGCTTTGGGCGCCTTTCACCAACCCGAGACCTTCCGTGCCCTTGAGCAGTTGCAGCAGGATTCATCCACCCAAGTGGCGGAAGCTGCCCAAGTGGCGATCGCAACCCTTCAGTCCTGACGAAGGCGTTGCTCTCCGCTGGTTGCATGGTTTGGTTAGGTCAGCTCGATCATTGCCTGCATTAGAGCGGTTCTTTCATTGGCTCCGGTTTTGAGTTGGGTCTCTAGGGCACATAGGATCGGCAGTCCCGCCCGCAGGGTTTCCAGGGATAGCTCCTGCACCTCCTGCCTAAGGAAATAGATCCGCTTGGGATTCCCCACCTCCGCGGCCACGGCGATCGCCCGATCATCCCGTTCCCCCGCCACCACAAGACTTTTGACCCAAAGCCACGTGCGCCATTGCCCCACCAAGGTGGCTGCGATGCGTAGGGGTGCTTCCTGGGCTTGCAAGAGTTCGTGAACCAGGTGTAAGGCCGTAGCCCTATTGCCCAAGCGCAGAGCCGTAGCCAATTGCAGACTGTTTTGGGTTGTGCGGGGCACCAATGGGGCCATATCTTCCGGGGTGAGCGGAGTTTGGTGCCCATGGTGCCACAGGGAAAGCTTAGCAAGTTCCCGATCCAAGCGTCGGGAATCGCTGCCAATGGCATCTACCAAGTAGGCGACCCCGTCCGCAGATAGCCTCAACCCATGGATTTCTGCCTGCTGGGAAACCATCGCGGCGATCGCCTCAGTCTGCCAGGGAGACAGCAGAGAAAATTCGGTAACTGTAGCCTGAGACACCACAACTTTGGTGACCTTAAGCCGCTGATCGGGCTTCGCTGTCGTGCTAAAAAGCAGATGGGAATCGGGTGCCAAGTGTGCTAATGTTCTCTGCAATTCAGCCAGCAAGGGCTCGGAGCAACGCTGCAGAATAATGGGTTCCAGGAGCCATGTCAGGCGCGCCCCTTCACCAAACGGCGGAGTAGCAGCCTGATTGAGACCCTCAAGCACCAATTCTTCTGTATCTGCCACCTGCTTGACATAGTTAAAACTTTGCCATGCCGGGCTGACCCAACGTTGCAAGAGGTATTGACCCGCTTGAGTCCGGCGGTACTCATCATCTCCCCAGTGCCAATAACAGGGCATCTCCGCAATTCCTGGGGGCTAAGACACACTTCTTAACCCTAGCGAAAGAATTGTATATTAGTTCATAACGTGTGGTGTGTGTCGAGGTGTGATGATTACAAAAAGCCGGGGAAGAATAGCTGCTCCCCCTAGAGCAGCTGAACAGCAGGGCTGGTATGGACTGTTTGGCAAGCGACTGTTTGATGTCGTTTTTTCCCTATCGGTGCTGGTCTTTTTTGCTCCCCTGTACCTTTGCATTGCCCTGGCGATCGCCGCTACCTCACCGGGTCCCATCTTCTTCATCCAAAACCGAGTAGGTCGCGGCGGCCGACTCTTTCGGTGCATCAAATTTCGCACCATGGTCGTCAATGCCGACCGAATGCTGGAGGAGCTTTTGAACTCCGACCCCGCCTGCCGTGCCGAATTTGAATCGAGTTTCAAACTCAAAACCGATCCCCGAATCACCCCCATTGGGCGCTGGCTAAGGGTTACCAGTCTCGATGAATTCCCCCAGTTCTGGAATGTTTTGGTGGGAGATATGAGTGTGGTGGGGCCCCGTCCCCTCGTCCAGCCCGAATTACCTAAGTATGGCACTGCCGTACCCCAGGTGCTGCGCGTCCGCCCCGGGATCACCGGAATGTGGCAGGTGTCGGGGCGCAACGACATCCCCTACCCCCTTCGGGTCAAGATAGATGTAAACTATGCTCGCAATCACACCTTTGCCATGGATCTCGGCATTATTTTGCGGACGATTGGGGTGGTTTTGTTTCCTAGGGGCGCGTACTAGGGCTTCAGAGCACTTACATTCTCACTCCATGCTCGCGTTGGGTTAGGCCACGATCTCCGTGGTCATCTGCTCTAGGCTGGTAATCAGGTGTTCCATTTGCTTGCCGATCGCCATGACGCCTAAACCGCGTACCGTGACCTTGCCCCCCTGGTAGACAAATCTTCCCTTAAGGTGCTCGGGAAGGCGCTGGTGCAATTTATGCCAGGCGGGCTCCTGGAGGTTGGTCTCCAGGAGGAGATCCTGCTTGCCGCTGGGTTTGATGCGGGTGCAGGCAATGCGGCGGGCTAAAAGCTTCAGTTCCATCACCTGGAGCAACTGGCGGGCGGGGGTGGGGGTGGGGCCAAAGCGATCGCGCCATTCTTCGGCGATCGCCTCGAGTTCGCGCCGGGAACTAGCACTGGCGATCGCCCGGTAGGCACTAAGTTTTTGGGCCCCATCGCTGATGTAATCGCTGGGGAGAAATGCGGTGACCGGCAGATCGATTTGGGTGTCGTCCACCTCGGGAATTTCAGAGCCGCGGATCTCGTTCATGGCTTCCTGAAGCAATTGCATGTAGAGGTCAAAGCCGATCGCCTCCATTTGCCCCGACTGCTCCGCCCCCAGAAGGGAGCCAACGCCGCGAATTTCCATATCCCTTAGGGCAAGCTGATAGCCGGAGCCCAGTTGGGTAAATTCTTGAATGGCCCTCAACCGCTGCCGGGCAGGTTCCGAGAGTTCGCCCTTTTCCTGGTAAAACAGCCAGGCATGGGCTTGGATGCCGCCCCGCCCCACCCGCCCCCGGAGCTGATAGAGCTGGGCCAAACCAAATTTTTGGGCGTCTTCGATCAAGATGGTATTCACCCGGGGAATATCCAGTCCCGATTCCACAATGGTGGTGCAGAGCAGGAGGTCGGCTTCGCCGTTGTGAAAGGCCAGCATCGTACTTTCTAGCTCGGCCTCCGGCATCTGTCCGTGGGCGATCGCCATCCGTAGGGAGGGGATCAGGGTTCGCAACGCTGCTGCGGTCTCCTCCATACCCTCAATGCGCGGTGTGACGTAGAAGATCTGCCCGCCGCGGTCGAGCTCTTGGCGCAGGGCCAGGCGTACCGCATCTAGGCTGTAGCGCATGAGGTGGGTCTTGATCGCCCGGCGGGATGGGGGGGGAGTAGTAATCAGACTCATCTCCCGCACGCCCGATAGGGCCATGTGCAGGGTGCGGGGGATCGGCGTGGCCGTGAGGGTCAACACATCCACCTGGGTGCGTAGGGCTTTGATTTTTTCCTTTTGAGAGACGCCAAAGCGCTGCTCTTCGTCGATCACCAATAGTCCCAGTTCCTTGAAGTGCACCTCCTTACTCAAAATTTGATGGGTACCCACCACGATATCCAGCTCACCGGTTTTCAGCTTTTGCAGGATCTCCTTCCGCTCGCTAGGGGTTTTGAACCGATTGAGGAGAGCAATATGTAAGGGATAGGGGGCAAACCGTTCCTGGAGGGTGTGGTAGTGCTGTTGGGTCAGGATTGTCGTTGGTGCCAGCAGTGCCACCTGCTTACCGGCGATCGCCGCTTTGAAAATCGCCCGCAACGCCACTTCGGTTTTGCCAAAGCCCACATCACCGCATACCAGGCGATCCATCGGATAGGGCAGTTCCATATCCCGCTTGACATCGGCCGTGGCCTTAAGCTGATCCGGTGTCGGCTGATAGGCAAAGGATTCTTCCATTTCCACCTGCCAGGGGCCGTCGGACGGGAAGGCAAACCCCACCTGCTGCGATCGCCGGGCGTAGAGTTCTAGCAGGTCGAAGGCCAATTTGCGGACGGATTTGCGCACTTTATTGGTCGTGCTGGCCCAGGCCTTGCTGCCCATTTTATGCACGGGCGGCGGTTGATCCTGAGTGGCGCGATAGCGGGAGAGGCTGGACATTTGGTCTACGGCCACCCGCAGCAGCCCATCGGCGTATTGGATCACCAGATATTCCCGGGTTTCGTGGTTCACCGTTAGGGGTTCGAGGCGCAGAAAGCGGCCGATGCCGTGGTGGCGATGCACTACAAAGTCTCCGGGACTGAGCTTGTTGGGATCTACCTGCTTTGAAGCCGCGGGACGGCGCTTGCGCACGTAGGTTGTAAGGTGGTGCTGCCCAAAAAACTCGCGATCGCCGAGCACCAAGAGGCGCATGGGCGGTAAAACAAAGCCCGGCAACTCCGCCGTACCGGCATACTTCAGGGCAACGGGCATCCGGGCCGCCCACAGCTTTTCAATGCGGGCAAAATCTTGGCCATCAAGCACAAACTCAGCCATGCAGTCGTGTTCCTGCAGCAGGGCTACGGTGCGCAGGGGTTGGGCAGAAATCAGGGCAATACGATACCCCTGATCCCGATAGTCCCGAATCATCTGGGCGAGGGCACCGAACTGCCGTGGGGCAGCTGTGATCCCCCGGGCAGCCAATGCGAGATCCCGCTCGGGCTCCCCTAGTTCCCGCAGATCGAGGCGCACCATAGCGCAGTCTGTCCAGCAGGCATCAAAGGAGCGGTGAAGGGGAGCCCCCCACTGGGGATCGTAGGCCCGTGCGGCAGCTTCCAGCCAAGGTTCGGTGTGGGCAGCGCACTGCTCCGGTTCGTCGATGGCCACGAGGGTTGTGGGAGGCAAATAGTCGAGCAGGGAAGCCTGGGAGCGGGGATGAACGGCGGTGCTGCGCTCCTCTCCATAGACCAAGCCGTATCCCGTGGGGGTAAGGGTCACGGTGGCGATCGCATCGAGGGCCCGTTGGGTCACCGGATCGAATTCGCGGATTTTCTCCAGCGTATCGCCTAGCCAATCCAGGCGAACGGGTAGTTCGTTGGCCACGGGGTAGATATCCACAATGTCCCCCCGTCGGCTCCATTGCCCCTCGGTCTCCACCAAAGAAACCCGTTCGTACCCCAACTGGGTCAGTCGCTCCCCCAATTCCGTGATCGCCCAGGTGTCCTGGGGGTGGAGCGTCAAGCAATAATCCTGAAGTTCTCTGGGGGATGGCAGGTGTACTTGCAATGCCCGCTCCGTTGCGACCACCACGTCCCCCGCCGTCAACTGGGAGCCCTGGGACAGTACCTGCATCTGCCCCCACACCACCTCCGATTCCATGGGCAGGGCATCGTAGGGAATCCCGGTGCTGGTGGGATAGAACCAGACGGTGCCGAGGGACTCCATCTGGGCCGCCCAGCGCCCCGCCTCCTCCATCGTGGGAGCAATCACCAGTAGCGGCCCGTTGCGTTCTTGGGCGATCGCCGCCGCTAGTAGCCCCTTAACCCACCGCGAGCCACCTCCCAGGGAAAGATGGCGGTACTGTTCTAATTTTTGGGCATAATCCGCCGTAATGGGCGATCGCCGCATCCCGTGGACAAGGCTAGCTAAGGACATCGAGCAAACTTCAGAAACCCCTACACGCCCATGATAGCTACATCACCATGAACTTCGGATTGGTGCGCAGTGTTTCTGGGTCGAATTGCCGCGCCCACTGCAAAAAGCGCCCATTGATCAGCTCCCCACCCGGCTCCATGAGCAACGCCACATAGGAGGTGGGCTGCCGCACCAGCACGGCACTGTAGTCCTTGCCATTGATGACGGCATACTGAAAGCCGCGCAATTTCAGGGAAGTCATCAGCAGGGTTTTCATGCCAAGAACCTGAAAGATGGTCTGCACCCAGCCAATACTGCCGTTGGACTTGGCCGGGACATAGTAACTTTGGGGCAGCCCATTGGTGTCAAAGACCGCCGCTCCCAAAGTGAAATTTGCAAAATCCTGTGCCACGATGCCCCTCTAGTACCGGCCAATGCCTTTACAATTCCAAGCTGCGATCGGGAACCTCAGGATATTCCCGTACTTGCCGCAAATACCTTCCCGCAACCATAAGTAATTCTCGCTCCCCAAAGGGTTTGGTGAGGTAATCCGTTGCCCCTGCCATGCGGGCCCGCACGCGATCGAGGTAGCCGTCCTTGCTGGTCAGCATAATGATCGGTGTTTGGGCAAAGGTTTGGGTGTGGCGCAGCATGGCGCAGAGCTCATAGCCCGTCAGCTCGGGCATCGATATGTCGCTGAGCACCAAATGGGGTCGGTGCTCGTAGATGAGGGGCACGGCCCGCACCGGATGATCGCAGGTGACAACGGTGTAGCCGCTAGAACTGAGAATGTAATCCACGGCCCGACGAATGGTGTTGCTGTCGTCGATGCACAGCACCCTAGCGGTGGTGGCTTTGGCGGTGGGCAGCATCGGGTGGCGGTGGGGTGCTACCGTGGCTGCGCCCTCAAGCACGGCGGTGTGAACCTTCGCAGCTACGGTGAGGAAGGGCAGTTGGGTGAAGCGGCTGATCTGCCGGAGGCTGTGGACGCCATCTACCCAGGGGGCAAGGGCGGCGAGGGCTTCGGGATGGCGCAGAACGGGGCGATCGCCCGGATGGCGCAACAGGGGACTCATGTGCTTCCACGCCTGCACCTGCCGGACGAGGGTGCTCAGGTGTTCCGACACAACGAGGGTTGTTAGCGGTGGGCTTAGGGCAGTTCCCTGCTCAAACACAAACCGTCCCTCCAGGAGGGGAAGTACTTCAAACAGCACCTCCAGCATCATGGATTGCACCAGAGCGATCGCCTGACTGGGATCCAATTCATGGGATTCTAGCAGCGCCCACACCTGGGCATATTCCAAAACCCCCGCCCCCGGCTTGGTGGAGGGCACTTGGAGCAAAATATGATCCAACTGCCAACCGACCAGAAATTCCCGCAGCCGGCTTAGGTTCCAGTGGTTGTCGGTGGCATAAACCAAACGACCGTCAGCAAAAAATAAAAAGTAAATCTGCCCCTGGGCATTTTCTAGGAACAATTCTCCCGTGCGTTGCCCCAGTTCAATGAGGCGCAGCAGGCTGGCAACATCCAGTTCGCGGAGGGTTCCTTGCATGGTTTGGCAATCGATAGTTGAGGAGTCAATGGGGAGGAGAACATACCGACAGAAAGCAAGCACGCCTCTGGCAGCCACCACTGTATGTCGTTACTATAATATGACCTAGTCCTGGGGAATCAAAAACATGGAACAGAAGCAGCTTGCCGCCATTTTGGCAGACTATGCCCACCGCTTTGGCGCCTACAACCAAGACCCGATCGCCTGGCAGACCGAGCATGGTTCGTGGGAAAACTTCGAACACCAGCAAAAGGCGCGACTTTTGGCCGAAGTAGGGGCAATTCTCACCCTGCTGCAGCAGATCACAGCCCACGAAGCAGCATTGCCGACGGGGGGCGACCTGGAGTACTACGCCACGGTGAGCGATGCCCTCAGCGAAATTCGTACCTTTCTCAGCCAGCAAGTGGCCGGTTTTAGTTAATTTTTTGCGGCTCCCTTTTGCCTTAAGCTGCTTAAGCAGAGAACTCAGATAAGGATGGCTTTATGGATGCGATCGCACTGTGGCAACGCTACCAACACTGGCTCTACCATCATGAAGCCCTCGGACTGTTTGTAGACATCAGCCGCATGCGCTTTGACGATGCCTTTATTGCTGGGCTGAACTCCCGGTGGCAGGCGGCCCTCGTAGCCATGGCGGCCCTAGAAGCTGGGGCGATCGCCAACCCCGACGAGCACCGCATGGTGGGGCACTATTGGCTACGCAATCCCGATCTGGCACCAACCCCTGCCCTGGCCGCCTCCATCCGCCAAACCGTTGACGCCATCCAAACCTTTGCCCGAAACATTCACACCGGGGTGGTGCGCCCGCCTACGGCCACCCGCTTCAGTACCCTCCTCTGCGTGGGCATCGGCGGCTCTGCCCTTGGCCCCCAGTTTGTCTCCCAGTGCCTTGCTGACCCCGCTCCGGCGATGGATCTCTACTTTATTGACAACACCGATCCCGATGGCATGGATGGGGTCTTTGACCGTTTGGGCGATCGCCTAGCTGAAACCCTGGTGGTGATCACGTCCAAATCCGGCGGCACCCCCGAAACTGCCAACGGTCTGCAGGAAGTGCAGCATCAGTGCACGCTGCGAGGACTAGATTTTGCCCAGCAAGCCGTCGCTGTCACCGGTGAGGGCAGTGCCCTAGAGCAGCGGGCCGCAACTTGGCTGGCGCGATTCCCAATGCACGACTGGGTGGGGGGGCGCACCTCCGAACTCTCCGCCGTGGGGCTTTTGCCAGCAGCCCTCCAGGGCATCGACATTCAGGAACTGCTCATGGGGGCGCAGATCATGGATGACGCTACCCGCAATCCCGACTTGGGGCAGAACCCCGCCGGACTGCTGGCCCACGCCTGGTACTTTGCGGGCAATGGCAAAGGAACTAAGGACATGGTGATTTTGCCCTATAAAGATCGCCTCCTTCTCTTTAGCCGCTACCTGCAGCAGTTGGTGATGGAATCCCTCGGCAAGGAACGGGATCTCGATGGGGCGATCGCCCACCAAGGCATTGCCGTCTATGGCAACAAAGGCTCCACCGACCAGCACGCCTACGTGCAGCAACTCCGGGAGGGAATTCCTAACTTTTTCGCCACCTTTATCGAAGTTCTCAAAGATAGCGATCGCCCCCATCCCTACCTCGAACCCCACGTCACCTCCGGCGATTATCTGTCCGGTTTACTCCAAGGCACGCGCCAAGCCCTCTACGACAACGGCCGCGATTCCATTACCATCACCATTCCCGATGTCACTCCCCGCACCGTAGGCGCCCTCATCGCTCTCTACGAACGAGCGGTCGGTTTCTATGCCTCCTTGGTCAATATCAACGCCTACCACCAACCCGGAGTCGAGGCAGGCAAAAAAGCCGCCAACGAAATTCTCTCCCTGCAGAAACGCATTCTCACCTTCCTAGAGACCGCGCCAACGCCCCAAGGCTTAGTGGAGATTAGCCAGCACATCGATCCCCAACGCATCGAAAGCATCTATCTCATCCTGCGCCACCTCCATAGCAATGGCAGGGTGGCAAGCACCGGGGTATGGCATCAACCCCACAGCCTGCGGTTCGCGATGCCATCGGCAAGCTAAAGCGACTGCTGCGACAAAAATCGTGCCGCGCGCACATTCGCAAATATTAAAAAAACATAAAGGATGGTGTACTTCTTCATGGTAGGTTGGGGGTACTTATTCCAGACAAAGTATGGTTATGCCTCAGTCATCCAGCGCCCATCTGCCCCTTTTGTTTGCGGCTACACCGATCGCTATCATTGAATGGAATCCCTCTTTCAGTGAGGTTACGGCATGGAATCCAGCGGCTGAGAACATTTTCGGGTTTACTGCCGCTGAGATGGTGCACACCAATGCCCTAAATCTCGTTCCAAAGTACGAGTTAGAGCGCGTTGCAGACCAGATTAGCAACACTTTGGTAGAGCGGTGCAGTTGGACATGCGTCAACGAAAACGTCCGCAAAGATGGAACCACCATCCTTTGCGAATGGACAAACACCCCCATTCTCACCGAGGATGGCGAAATTCTTTGCATCTACTCCCTAGTGCAGGATGTCACCGGGCGCATCGTTTCCCAAAAAAAGCTAGAAGAAAGCGAGCAACGCCTCCGCGATGTGAGTGAAGCCGTGGGCAAATACATCTGGGAGATTGATGGTCAGGGCCGCTATACCTTTATCACAGAGCGCTGTAGGGCCATCAAAGGTTTTGCGGCGGCGGAGTTGCTTGGCAAGACTCCCTTCGAATTCATGCCGCCAGAGGATATTGTTTCCGTGCAGGAAATTCTCAAGGTTGCCTGCGATCGCAAAGCAAGTTTCCATTTAACCCATCGCAATGTCACACCGACCGGGGAGATTCTGTGGGAAGAAGTCTACGGACTGCCGCTGCTCGATTCTATGGGAGAAATCGTCGGCTTTCGCGGTACTGGGTTGAGTATTACGGAGCGGAAGCGATCTGAAGAAGCCCTCAAACAAAGTGAAGCCCGATTTCATGCGATCGCCGCTAGTATTCCCGGTGTGATTTTACGCTACATGCTTACTGCCGAAGGCTCCCAAGCCCTTCAGTATGTCAGTCCCCGGTGTGCGGAGGTCTACGGTGTTTCTCCAGAGGAAGCCCTAGAGGATCCCAATGCCCTATTTCGCCGCACCCATCCGGAGGACTTACCTAAGGTTCAGACAGCAATTCTAGAGTCGGCGAGGAGTTTGAACCTTTGGTCATCGGAATTTCGTCTGGTGCTTCCCTCAGGAGAGGAAAAATGGATTTTGGGATGCGGCATGCCCGAGCTGCAACCCAATGGCGATGTTGTTTGGAATACGATGTTGCTGGAAATCACGGCTCAAAAAGAAGCTGAATTGGCGTTGCGCCAAAGTGAAGAGCGCTTTCAAAGTATCGCGAATAACATGCCGGGTTTGATTCTTCGCTATATCTTGCGCACCGATTACACCGATGGCTTCCTGTACTTGAGCCCCCGCTGCTGGGATATTTTTGAGTGTAGTCCTGAAGAAGCCCTTCTGTCCCCTCAAAAGATTTGGAATTGCTTCTCGGCTGAGGATATTCCCCAGATGCAGGCATCCATTCTAGAATCGGCCAGAACCTTAGATACTTGGGTGGCCCGCGCTCCGATAGTGACTCCTGGAGGGAAACAGAAGTGGATCGAAGCCAAGGGAACTCCCGCGCGTCAGAGTAATGGCGATGTCATCTGGGATACGATTTTGATGGATATCACGGCGCAGCAGGCAGCCGAGGAAGCCCTGCGACTGCAACAGCAAGCTCTGCGGCAGCACAATGAGGCGATCGCCCATCTCATGCGCAGCAACCTCACAGAATGCGACATTACCGAAGCGGCCCATCGCCTTACTGAACTCGTTACCGAGCGGCTCCAACTTGATCGCGCTAGCCTGTGGTTAGCTCCCCTAGAACGCCCCGACCAACTTATTTGCGAGGATGCCTACTCCCCAGCTACCCATACCCACACCCGGGGCGAATGCCTCTTCCAGGAACAGTTCCCCCATTATTTTGCTGCTCTGCAAACCGAGCGTGTCCTTGCCGCCCCCGATGTCACGCAGGATCCTCGTCTTACGGAACTACTCGCAGCATATTTCCATCCCCACGACGTCCGGGCGCTTCTGGATGTGCCTATTATCTTTCGCGGTGTCTGGGTAGGAGTTATCTGTTGCGAGCAGGTGAGAACTCCCCGCGACTGGCGCTTGGAGGAAGAGAATTTCGTCATTGCAATCGCCGATTTTCTTTGCCTGTTGCTAGAATCCGCCGATCGCCGCCGCGTCGAACGGGAAGTACAAAAGGCCCTGTCCGAAGCCCTAGGATTGAACGCCATTCTCGATAACTTGGTTGATGGTTTGCTCGTAGTAGACCTCCAAGCCTTTGTCACCCAATGCAATCCGGCTTTGCGAGAGATCTATGACCTTCCCCCCAATCTGTCCATCGTCGGGAGCTACTGTTTTGACCTCCCCTTAGCCGAACTACAGGACTTGATTCGCTCAGCGAGTGAACAACCGACGGAAATTTTCTCCGGGGATGTGGCGCTGCCCAAAGGAAGAATCGGTCAGGCGATCGCCACGGGAGTTTTTAGTTCTGGTGGGCGCACCACCCAAAACTGGCTCGGCATCGCGGTGCTAATCCGGGACATCACCAACGAGCGGGAAGTAGACAAAATGAAGACCGACTTCATCTCCACCGTCAGCCACGAACTACGCACACCCCTCACCTCCGTCCTCGGTTTCGCCAGCATCATCAAAGAGAAACTCACCGACGAAATTTTCCCCATCGTCGAAGGACTAGAGCAAAAGAAACTCAGCCGCTCCCTAAAGAAAGTAGACAGCAACCTCAACATCATCGTCAGCGAAGCCGAACGGCTCACCAGCCTGATCAACGACGTCCTCGACATCGCCAAGATGGAAGCCGGGAAGATCGAGTGGCGGATGGAGCAAATCGGCATCAACATAGTCATCGAACGGGCTTTCAACGCCACCGCCTCCCTATTCCAGCAATCCGGACTAGAAGCAGCGATCAACATTGCCCCCGATTTGCCCCCCATCATCGGAGACCGCGATCGCCTGATTCAAGTACTCATCAACCTCATCTCCAATGCCGTTAAGTTTACAGAACAGGGCTCGGTTACCTGCACTGCCCGCCGCCAAGGGGATGAACTCCTCGTGCAGGTAGTGGATACGGGGATTGGCATCGCCCCCGAAGATTGCGGCAAGGTGTTTGAAAAGTTCAAACAGGTTGGCGACACCCTCACCGATAAACCCAAGGGAACCGGACTGGGGCTAGCGATCTGCATGCAAATCATCGAACACCACGGCGGACGGATTTGGGTGGAAAGTGCCATCGGAGCAGGCAGCACCTTCCAGTTCACCCTGCCCCTCACCGTAGAGCATCGCCCCATTGCCCAGCCACGGTTTGATGCGTTGATTCACCAACTCCAGCGGCAGATAGTAGCACCCAACGGTAGCGGAACAGGGCAGAAACGCATCCTCATTGTGGATGACGATGCCCACATCCGGGAGCTGCTGCGCCAGGAGCTAGAACAGGCTGGCTACACTGTGCTGGAAGCATGGGATGGCTTTGCGGCGATTCAGCAGGTTAAGAGCCTTAAGCCTGATTTGGTGGTGATGGATGTGATGATGCCGCAGATGAATGGCTTTGATGCGGCGGCGGTGCTGCGCAACGACCCGGATATTGCCGATATTCCGATTATCATGCTTTCGATTGTGCAGGATAAGGAGCGGGGGTATCGCCTGGGTATTGACCGCTACCTGACGAAGCCGATTGACCGCGATCGCCTTTTGGGGGATATCGAATCGTTGCTGCACCAGGGTGGTTCAACCAAGAAGGTGCTGATTGTGGATCGCAATGCTTCGACGGCTACGACCTTGGCGGAGGTGCTCCAGGCGAAGGGCTATGTGGTGTCGGCGGCGCAGTCGGAGCGGGAGGGTCTGGAGCAGGCGATACGGATTAAGCCGGATGTGATTATTGTGGATGCGCTTCTGGGTCAGGAGTCGGAGTTGGTGACGGCGCTGCGCTTTGAACGCGATTTCCATGATGTGGTCTTTATGCTGATGCCGGAGGGGGATGGGCTCCCTGCTGCTCCGGTTTAGGCGGGGGGGCGATCGCCGTTCCTCTCGCTGCTTGAGTCCCCCTTGCCAGGGGGGGCATGAGTCAGCTTTT
>DBAX01000079.1 GCA_002291895.1 Cyanobacteria bacterium UBA999 | reverse complement strand
GGCGGCTGTCCGCGCAGGGCGGCTACGAAGGTTTGGGCCGCGGGGATGGTGGCCAGGGTTTGGTCGAGGCTTTGGCGACCGGCCCACCAGCGCAGGAAGGCTTGGGCGGCTTGGAGTTCGGGGGTAGGATAGTCCCGCAGGAGGTCGGTGTAGAGTTCGTCGGCGACGGTGAAGAGGCGATCGCGGTAGAGCTGCCAGGGAAATGCGCTGAGGAGGGGGCTAGTGGCAAAGATGGGTTCATTGACGATCTCGTAGGCCAGGGCCCGCAGCCCGTCGGGGATTTTTTGCTGGCGCAGCAGGGCATCGGCCAGCCCAAAGTGGAGCGATCGCTTGGTGGGGATCAGGTCGAGGGCCCGACGAAAGTGGGCTTCGGCGGCGGCGGGTTGGTTGGCTTGCAATTGGAGCCAGCCGGCGGTGGTGTATCCAAATTCCAGATGGGGATTGAGGGCAATGCCCCGCTCCACTTGGGCAATGGCGGCGGCACGCAGGGGCAGGGCAACTTGGTTTTGTCCCGCGAGGGTAAGGGCTAGGGCCAAATCCCCTAGGTTCCAGCCCAACTGGAAGGGGTAGTAGGGATCGTAGGGGTTGCTTTGCTGGGCTTGGGTAAGGCGATCGCGAAATCGCTGCAACTGTTCTGGGAAAGCCGCTAGGTCCTGATTACGTAGGGCGGTGCGGGCCTGCTCTAGGTGGATAAACCCCAGACTAGCCTGCTGCCAGGCTGCCAGCACCGGTGTGGCGTAGACAAGGGCACCGCCCATAAAAGCCGTAAGCCCAACAGCTAGCCCCCGTCGCCAGGTGGGAAAGCGGAACCCGGCCTTGGGCTTCAAATAGAGCTGCCCCAAGTGGGCGAGGGAAGCGAGAGCAATCAGCAAAAATCCTGAGATTGCCAGGACATCCAACTGGGTGTCGGTAACGGCCATCACGGCATAGGCGAACAAGCCGCCCCCCAGCCCGTAGGTAAGGGTAGGATGCTCGGGGTGCGATCGCCAGGCAGAGGAACCATGGAGCCGCACCAGGGTGATGCCCAGCCATAGGAGCGCCAGGACTAGGGCCAGGCACCCCAAGATCCCCAATTCTGCCCAGATCTGCACGGGGGTAGAATGCAGTTGGAATACGTGCTCCGCCTGTCGCCCGGCCCAGATCGGCCGGTATTCCTGAAACAACTGCACCACACTGCCCAGTCCCAGACCCGTCCAGGGTTGCTGCCGCCCCATCTCCCAGCCGCCCGCCGCCGTGACCGCCCGGAAGAACAACTCCCCTTGCGTCCAAGCCGTGCCCGAGGTCAGGGTAGCCAGTAGGTTGACCAGCCGAGCATTGCTGAAAATAACGGCCGCGGCGATCGCCCCGCCAGCCAACAACCATATCCTGCCGCGCCACCGCCGTACTAACCCGACGATGAGACCCCCCAGCGCCAAAGCTGCCAACCCCAACCCCCCACCCCGGGAACTGGTGGTATACAGCACAACCCCGCCAAGGGCGATCGCCGCCATCCAGATCCAGCGTTGTCGACCGCGATCGAGCACCGCCCGCGCTGCCAAGAGCGGCAGCCCCAGGAGCAGGTAGCCGGCGACGTAGTTTTGATGCCCCAGGGGCACGCCATTGCGATTTTGAATCTCGTTAAAGTCAAACAGCCAGCGTAGGGGGGTGCGATCGCCCTCGGCAAGGAAGGAATTGACTTGGTTTTGGGCCGCTAAGGTGGGAATCAGGATCGCCCCGCCGTAGAGGATCAGGCTGAGCCCAATACTTGCCACGGTCAGCCAGGCCAACAGCGCGTGTAATCGGTTCATCGCCTGGGGATCGCGGCCCATGGCATTGCGGGCCAGGTAAAGCACCATCAGCCAACTCCACAGATGGATGGCATAGCCCAGGGAGGTGTGGGGAAAGGGGGCAAAAACCGTGCCCAGGGCCGAGGCCACCATGGCCAGCACCACACTGCAATCGGCCAGTCCCCCAAGACCATAGAACGGTTGCCCCACCCGCCAGGTATTGAGCACGGCGGCGATCGCCAAACACAGCAGTCCCGCCTGCCAGATCAGCACCCAGGGAAAGGAAACCTGAAGCACCGAACTGTCGGGCAGCAGCGTAAAAACGCCGTAGACCACCAAACCCAGCCAAACCAGCAACCGACCTGTAACCATGGGCACTCCGAAACATGCAAGGGGCAGTCCTAGGAATATAGACCAGAATGGTTCGCCCTTCCCTAGGGGAGAGTACCCCACAGGCAGCGGAGAAAGTGTTCGTCCGAGTGGTAGTCCCGGGCCCGGGGCATCTGGGCGATCGCCGCTGCCCGAAACAGATCTCGCTGCTGCACCACCTGCACCATTTTGGCTGCCAAGTCCGACACGTCCCCATCGCGAACCGCCAAACCTGCCCCGTAGGCGGTGACCGCATCTTCCATCCAAGTGTCGGCGGTATAGAGCACCGGAATACCACTGGTGCTGGCCTCAACCACCAGCCCCGATAACCGGGTGTAGTAGGATTCCCGCCGATAGGGGAGCACCACCGCGTCGCTTTCTAGGAGGAACCGGGCGTAGTCCGCGCTGCTGAGGTCTTGGGCGATCAGGGTGAGCTTGGGGTGCGATCGCAGCATCTCCGGCACCGCCAAAAGGGTTCCATCGGGCAGAACCACGGGACGGTTCCACTGCACCACAAACTGCGCCGGCAGATCGGGATGCTGGGTCAAGACCTGGGCGATCGCCTCCAGGAGCAGATCGATCCCCTTTTCGAGGCGGGGTGGGCCGAGGCAACTGAGCACCATGGGTTGATTTTGGTTCCGAGCCGGAGCATTCTGGGCCAGTTCCGCCCTTGGGCTGGGAAAGACTGTTACCTCCAGACCCGTCAGCAGTTGGTATTCCCGGGCATGGCGGGCGCTGTCGGTACCGATCACCACCATTCCTGCCCGAAGGTAGGGGGCAAAGCTTTGGATTGTCCATTTGAGAATGAGGGTTGATCGCTTAAAAATTGGCGTGGTGGCACCGTTGGGATAACTGCCGGCGTTGTTGCGAATGAACAACACCAGCCGCTGGAAGGCTTTCCCCCGGTGGCGCTGCAGTAGCCAGCGCCACGCTAGCCAGTGGTAGATGATCACCGTAGGTACGAATACCAGATCGAAGGGCTGGTGGTGGCGAAAGAACTGCTCCATGGTGTGCACCACCCGCCAATTGTGTTGGGCGATGCCGCCGTAGCGCTGCCAGGGGCGGGGAGCATTGTAGATACCGTCCCAATTGGTATGGCGAAACACCGGCTGGGCGTTTAACTCCTCCTGGATAGCGGGGATCACCTGATGGTGGGCTGCAACGGTCGTGGCAATGTGGCGATCGCGGTGCATAGCCACCACCGCCCGGTTGTATTCGTACCAGTGCCCTGTGTAATCTCGCAGGGCTTCTTCCACGATCAGCAGTCTTGGGGGTTGGGAACTCATGGCACTAAAAATCACTAAAGACAGATTGACCTAGCCCCCCGCGCCGGGCCCAAAAAAGCAAAGGTAGGACGCAGCGGCGCAGTTGGCGCTGGACAAAGCCTTGCCCGCGTCCAAGGGTGACTGCCGAAGCCACCGAACCCAACAGCAGTAAGGGCAAACTTTGTAGGAGCAAGCCTAGGGGCGATCGCACCGAACGACGAATAGCGTTGCCCAGTTCTGCCCCCAGTTCCACCGTCAGCCAGCCCTGTGCCGTGCAAAACTCCTGCACTTCGATGGCGTAGTCGTGGGCCCCATAGACCAGCAGCAGCGCTACCATTTTGACGATGAGTTCCGGGCGGTGGGAAGGTGTTGCCGCCTGCACCCGCTGCCCAAAGGCTTCGCGGCTGAGAAAATACACAGCATCGGCCCAAATGATCTGGGGTTGGGAATTGACGCCCACCGTGCAATTGTGGCGCAACCACTGCTCCCGCTGCAGCGAAAATAGCACCATCTGGCGATCGCGCAAAAAATGATCTACCTCGCCAAAAAAGGGCGCTCCCCTGTGGCGCTCAATAAAACTCACTTCCACCTGAACTCCCAAGGTGCGATCGGCCAAAATCTGCGCCGCCCCCCGCAGTACTTCCAGGTCAAAGCCCTCCACATCGGTTTTAAGGAAATCGGGATACTTTTCTGGCTGGGACGCTAGGAGGCAATCGAGGGATGCGATCTCAATGTCCGCCGTGCCCGCTGGTTCGTGCCAGGGATAGGTGGCGAAGTCCCGCAGTACGTCCCGGTTGTGTTCCAGTAGCGACGAGGCCGCCGGCAACTGGGTGAGGTAAAGCGTGCGCCGCTCCGAACGCTGCCCAAGCCCTAGGGCAAAGTTGTCGGGTGTCAGCGATCGCCCATCCGGCTCAAAGGTGAGAAACCGCACGCCCCGATCGAGCCCCTGCCATCGGGGATCAACGCCCATGGCTGCGCCCACATCGGCCACCACCAACGGCGATCGGTGCAGTAGTTCCACCATCGTGGGCGACAACCTATAGAAGTACTCCGGCAAAAGACGGCGCTCCCAATTGGTCCAAAAGCTGCCCATGCTAGGCATCCGCCGCTAGGGTAGCGCGGTACCAAGCCACGGTTTGGGCAATACCATCGGCGATCGCCGTAGGAGCCTGCCACTGCAATTCTTGGCGTGCCCGGGTGACATCGAGCATCCGCTTTTGCACCCCCACAAAGCGCTGTGGGTTGTACTGAATTCGTCCACCAAAATCCGCCGCCCCTTGGATGGTTTCGGCAATGTGCCGGATGGTGTAGGCCTGCCCCGTTCCCAAATTAAGCACGTCGGTTTGGGATTTGAGGGCGGCGGTGACGATGCCATCGGCCGCATCTTCCACAAACAAAAATTCCCGCTCCTGCTGACCGTCTCCCCAAACTTCGACCGCCTCCTGCCCACTGCGGGCGGCACGGACGAACTTGCCAATCAGCGCCCCCATGACGTGGGAATTTTCGGCAAAGCTGTCGTGGGGGCCGTAGACGGTCGGCAAAATCACGCTGGTGCAGGTGAGCCCATATTCCTGGCGGTAGGCCCGCTGCCCGATGAGCAAAGCTTTTTTGGTCATGGCATAGGCAAAGAGGTAGTCCTCCGGCTCCGTGCCATAGAGCTCGGTCTCGGGGTGGGGCTCCGGGTGGGACGGGTACATGCAGTAGGAGAGCACGCTGGTAAATTTGGCCTTGGGGAAAAACCGGGCCCAAGCCTCCAGAATATTCACGTTGATCGACATATTGACGTGGAACTGGGTGGCGGGATGGTGCACGGGCCAGTCCCCCGCCTTGTACAGCGCCGCCAAATGGAAGATGTGATCGCACTCCCAAGCCCAGTGCAACCGGTCAAACCAATCAAAGGTGGCGCTACGGTTGACCAAATCTACGGTTTGGGAGCCGAGGGCCAGCACATCAGCCCCAGGAAATCGCCGCCGAATGTGGGCCGTGAGGGTGCGCCCCACAAAACCCGTCGCCCCAGTAATGAGCACGCGGTTCATGGCTGTCGGTCTCTAGCATGGAAGACCTCAAAGCTGAGCACCCGCACTTCGGGCACGGGCACGATGAACTTGCCGCCAGCCAAAAGATACGCCTTATATTTACCGATCAGGTAATCCAAGAAATTCCAGGAAAGAATCAGGTAGTAATCGGGCTGCTGGGTGAGGGTACGCTCATCGACGATGGGAATGTGGGTACCGGGTGTGAGCCGCCCGATCTTAAATTGATTAACTTCGGTGGCGCATTCGATCAGCCCCGGTTCCCAGCGGCAGTAGTTCAACAGGGTGTTGCCCTTGACTGGGGCCCCGAGGGCAAAGACCCGCTGCCCCTGGGCTTTAATTTGCTTCAGCAAGGCGACGAGGTCATCGGCATTCCGGCGCGATCGCCCCGCAAATTCTTCGTAGGTGGCCAGGCTTTGGAGTCCGGCACGTCGTTCCCGGGCGATCGCCTCGGCAATGCGCTCCTGGTAGGCTGGAGTATTCAGGTTGGCAGCCTCGGTAGGATTGGTAACGAAGCCTGTTTCCACCAAAATTGAGGGCATGGGTGTGCGCACGAGGACAAAAAATCGCGCTGTTTTCGCCCCCCGATCCACGGCCCGCGTTGCCGCAATAATCTCACTTTGCACCAGGGTAGCCAGTTCTTGCCCCACCTGGGAGCGAGGCGCATAGAACGTTTCCACGCCACTGACGCTCTGGGACCGGGCCGCTAGGGAGTTGGCATGCATGCTGATAAACACGTCTCCCTGCACCCGGGACGCCATCTCCACCCGAGGTTCGAGGTCGATTTCTACGTCCGTGGTGCGGGTGTAAACTACCGCAAAGCCGAGGCGCTGGAGGCGCTGCCCCAGACGCAAACTCATCGCCAGTACGATATCCTTCTCGAAAACGCCATTACCCACAGCACCCACGTCCCGTCCGCCATGGCCGGCATCCACAACCACAACACCGCGTCCGCGGTTGGTGGGTGACGCTGGAACGGTGGTTTGGGGTAGGGTTGGGGGGAGCATTGGCGGCGGCGATACCGGGGTAGAGGGCGGAGAATTTTGGGACACCACCCGCAGGGCCACCTGCCGGGCGTCGGCCTGCCGTCCCTCCTGAATTGTGGCACCGTTAACATAGCGGATACCAATGATGACGGACTCGCCTACAGGGGTAATTCGGATACCTTCGATCGGGCTGTTGGCGGCGAGCGTAGGACGACTAAACTGGGGCGCAATGCGGGCCCGACTAATCGTGAGGTTGTAGGAGTTAGTGGCTAAATCATTGGTGCCACTGAAGGTGATCGGCTGATCTGCTTGGATCACGATGGAACCATTGCTGCTCACAAACAGGCTTTGGAGGGTGGCAATTTCGTTGCTGGGCGGTGCGCTGTCGGGAACGGGAGGGGGGGCGGTGGCTACGGCTTCCGGTTGCAGCAGCAGCACCCGCCGAATGGGGTCGAAGTAGGTCTGCCAATTGGCAGTGCTTTGGGCATCGGTAGCATCGAGATCGAGAACGACGCGGGCAATGGGGGGACGGCTCTGGAATTGGGCTAGGCGGGCCTGCTGCACCCCAAAACGGTTGATGGGTATGGTGGCGCGGTGCAGTCCCTGGCGCAGGGTCACTCCGGGCAGGTCTACTACGAGGCGATCGGGTGCCTCGACTCGGGTAATCGTTGCCGTGGCGGAACCGCTCACAGAGAGCCAAAGACCATTGCGCACCACCTGTATGCCGTTAAGCTGGGTGATCGCCGGTTGCGACAGTGCGGGCGCGATGCCAGATGCCAACCAGTGGCACCCCATGCCCAACCAAAGCCAAGTGTGTTTGTTCATACCCCAAGCGCAGATGGCGCGACGTGTTTCAGGATAGCAATTCTACATGAGAGAGGGGCACTTGCTTGGCTATGGGAACCTGCCCTAACCAAGGACAGGCGGACTGGGCAAACTGGGCCGGGTCTCCGCTCACGAAGAAGCGCGTTGTTCCTGCCCCATGATTTGATCGCAGCCCTAGGAGTTCCAATTCCTTAGCGGCGGCCCGCACCACATATTTGGCGGGATCGACAAAGCGGACGCTGGCGGGCAAGAGTTCCCGCAAAAGTCCCGCTAGGTGGGGGTAGTGGGTGCAGCCAAACACCAGGGTGTCAATGCCCTCCTCCACGAGTCCGGAGAGGTAGTCCTGGGCGATCGCCCGGGTGTAGGGATCCCCCAGCCGCTGGCTTTCAATGAGGGGAACAAATTCGGGACAGGCCACCTGCCAAACCTGGGCCTCGGGATTGGTCTCGGCGATCGCCCGCACATAGGATTCGCTGCGCACGGTAGCGGTGGTAGCAATTACGCCGATGCGCTGTCCGGTACGCACTGCCGCTCGGGCACCGGGAAGAATGATACCGAGGATGGGGAACTCAAAGGCCTGTCGAACTGCCTCTAGGGCCAGTGCCGAACTGGTGTTGCAGGCCATAATCGCCATCTTTACTGACTGCGATCGCAACCATTCCAAAATCTCGTAAACAAAGCCAACTAGCTCCGCCTGGGTGCGGTTGCCGTAGGGCAGACGGGCCGTATCACCAAAATAGACAACGGATTCGTTGGGGAGTTGCCGACGCACTTCCCGCAAAACCGTTAGTCCGCCAACACCACTGTCAAAAACGCCAATAGGTTGCTGCAAACGCAACTGTAAAACCATTGACTCCTCACATTCACACTGCACTGTTTCCACAAAATATCAGAAAACTCCCAATTTCCCTATCCTTGCTGTCGAAGAGCTAAAAGCCCAGGGCAGCTCTTAAAATAGCTCTTAGTTTCTAGCACCGTTACCGCTGTAACCCCACCTATGACCCTGACTGGTGACGACCCATGGTTTTCTGCGTCCTACTTGCGTTGGGTGCTGGGCAAGCTTCCGGGAGGACTGGCCCTTGTGAATCGTCAGGGGGACTTTGTGGAAGTAGCACCAACGGCCGCCGCAGCCGCCATGGCCTCGCGCCGACAGCAAAGCGTGACCCAACTCTTTCCTGGGGCGATCGCCGATCTCTGCCTTAGGGCGATCGCCTACGTTCTGGAGCACCACCTACCGATTACCCAGTCCTTTCCCGAACAGTGGTTGACGGTGCAGTTCCTGCCATTTTCCGCTGACCTGATCCTGTGGCACGAGCAAAATTTGTCCCAGGATCAGAGTCTCAACGGCATGGATTTGGAGTTAACCCAGCAACTCGTGGGGGAATTGGACGGGCGCAAACAGGTGACTGCCCTTTTGGTGGAGCACTTAGAACGGGTCGAACGCATTTCGGCTATGGTGGCCCAACTCAACCAAGCCAACTCCCTACCCGAAATCTATGGCATTGCCGCCGTGGGCATCAGGCGGGTGCTGCAAAGCAGCTTTGCGGCCCTGTTCAGTTGCGATCGCCCCGGGCACGTGCACCTAGAGTCCTCCCATGGGCTCAACGCCATAAGCCACGCCCTAGTGCAAACAATTCTGCCGCCGTGGGGCGATCGCCCCCCATACCAGCCCAGACACTACCAAACCAGCGGATATTCCCTCAGCCTGTTCCCACTCCACACGGCGGAACCCGGGTGGGCGAACCCCGTGGGGCTGCTCATCGTAGGGTACCAAGCGCCCCACCCCCTAGTGAAAGCGGAGCGCCACACTGCCGAGACGCTCTCCACCTACGTTGCCATCGCCATCGGTCGTCAACAAATTGCCGAGTCCCTGCGCCGCCGGGAATGGGAACTGGCGGAAGCCCATCGCATCGCCCACCTGGGTAAATGGGAATGGGATCTCCAGACCCAGGAGGTAACCGCTTCCCCGGAATTTGCCCTGCTCCTGGGCGAGCCCCGCCTCCCCCTACGCCTCCCCCTAACCGAACTGATCCAGCGGGTGCCCCCAGAATATCAGTCCCAATGGCAGCAACTGCCCCAAAAGCTCCAGGAACCGGGGGCGATCGCCGAGTTAGAACATCCCATGCACCACCGGGGAGGGGACTTGCGCCTTTTCTACAGCAAATGTCAGCGCTTCACGGGCGAAAACGCCACCCCGATGAAAATCTGCGGCATTACCCAGGATGTTACCCAGCAGCGCCAAGCCGAGGCGATCCGTCTGCAGTTAGCCCAGGAGCAGGAGCTTAACCAGCTCCAAGTGCGGTTTTTTAGTATGGTGTCCCACGAATTTCGCACCCCCCTCGGTGTGATCACCAACTCCGTCCACTTGCTTAAGCTCTACAGCCAGCGCCTGGAAGGCGATACCGGCACCCCGCTCCAACGCCACATCCAGCACATAGACAACAGCGCCCGGATCCTAACCGGACTGCTGGAGGAAATTTTGACCCTGAACCGTGCCGAGGTGGGGCAACTGGAGGTGCGCCGCGACCTGATCTGCCTGCCCGAGTTTTGCCGTCTCACCCTCGATGACATCAGCAAATTGCACCGCCATGCCGTTTTTTTAGTCAACCAACTCCACGAAAGCAACACCTGGATTGAAACTGATGCCCGATTGCTGCGCTGCCTGCTGACCAACCTTTTGGATCCCCTCTATGGCGATCCGGCTTCCCCCACCACCATCACTCTGCAGCAAACCCCAGAGCACCTGACGATCCAGGTATGCCACCCCCTAAGCTCCGCCGACCCCAACCAAGCCCTACGCAAGGTGGAGTTGGGGCTAGGATTAACTGCAGCCCGTAGATTTGCCGACCCACTCCGGGGGGTGATCACCTGCCTACACAATACCTATACGGTTTGCCTCCCCCTCGATATCGTGGTAGAGCCTACTTTGCCCTAGGGGTAAGAATCCGTACCCGCACCTGGGAATTGGTCAGCCGTCGCACCTTGGCACTGTCTTGGGGGGTTAGACGAATGCGAACCTCCACCACCCGAACGTCGGTGCGGGTCGCCGGGTCGGTGCCCAAAACATCATTTTTTGCCACCCGCAGCCCCACTTGGGTAACGGTGCCCTGCAGTTCCCCGGAGAAGGTGCCACCGCCCTCGCTGGCCCGTCCATCACTGGTGATGAGGGCTTTTTGTCCCCGCTGCACCCGGCCGACATCGGTTTCGTAGACCTCGGCGACCACAAACATTTGGGCGGTGTTCCCCATCTCGGCTACGCCATCGGCTTGGGAGACCAATTCGCCTTTTTTGGCGTGAACTTTAAGAATCTGACCTGCCTTGGGGGCCCGGACTTGGGTGAGTTCCACATCTGCTTCGGCCCGCTGCACTGCGGCGATCGCCGTGGCCAGTTGGGACTCGGCAAGGGCTACATCGGTAGGGCGCACCTCGGAGATGCTGTCGAGGATAGAAACGGCCTGCTGCTGCTGCTGGCGGGACTGAACCACGACCTGCTCGGCTTGGCGGAGTTGTTGGGCAAGGCTATCGGCCCGCACCACAAAACTATCCCGCTGGGTGGCGGAAACGGCCCCATCCTGCAGCAGCCGATCATAGCGGCGGCGATCGCGCTCGGCAACTTCCAATTCCGCCCGTAACCGCTGCACGTTGGCTTCCGCCGCCCGCACGTTGGCTTCCGCCGCCAAGACATTTTGACGCTGGGCGGCGATATCACCGGACTTAGCCCCTGCCAGCACCTGGGCCAGCCGCCGCTCACTTTCCTGGGCTTGGCTTTGGGTCCGCACCAAATCGGCAAAGGCGCGATCGTAGCCATCCAAAACTGCTAAGACCTGTCCCTCCATTACCTGCTGTCCTTCGGCAACATTAAGCCTAATGACGCGGGCCGTTCCCAGGGTAGAGGGAGCCGCAATCCGCACGACTTCCCCTTCGGGCTCTAGGCGTCCGAGGGCGCTGACGGCTGGCTCCTGGGGCACAACGACCGGGCGGTTGACCTGTTCTGGGGCTTGGGGGGAGGCTGTTCGCCACAGGAAAAACAGGGCGGCGGTGGCCCCCACCCCCGCGATCGCCGCTGCGATAAGGAGGTACGGCAGTTTGGTGCCAGATTTTCCCGTCGGTGTTTGTTCGATCTTCATGCGCTGCCCTAACCCAACTGTTCACAGGATAGGTCATTGGTACGCGATTGGTGCAGGGGGATGTCGCAGATGGTGGTGCTGATGGGTAGTTTTGCCCTACTGGGGAATTTCCGGATGCCGCCGCCGCCAACTGCTACTGGTCTCGCGATCGCTCCGGGTCTGCTCCCGTTCTCGGTGCTGCACGATCGTGGCGGCGCTGGCGCTCAGGGTAGGATCGCGGTAGGGAATGGCGGCCCGGGTATTGAGGAGTTCTTGCTCTAGGCAGGAAAGGGGCGGCAGGGGCACAAAGGCGGCGATGGTTCCGGGGGCTTTGCGACCGAGGGGCGGGGTGCTCCCCACCTGCAACCCCACCTCAAGGAGGGCACCGCGCACCGCAGCGGCACAGGAGTAGGTCACCAGATAGCCATCGGGCTTGAGGCAGCGGGCCAAGTGGGACAGAAACTCCACCGTCCACAGTTGGGGGCACCGTCGGGGAGAAAAGGGATCGAGATAAATGGCATCGGCCCACTGCGATCGCACGGTTTGAATGCTTTGGCGGGCATCGGCAATGTTCAAGGTTACGCCCACACTGCCATCGTCGGAGCCCCCTTGGGCCACCACTTGGGCCAGGATGGCTTGGGTACGGGGGTGCCAAATGGCGGTCAGTTTATGGGCGATCGCGCCGAGGGGCACTTGACCATTGTTCTCCAACCCCAAAATGTCCAGCCTGACGGCGCGGCGCTCACTGGTTCCGTACCAGAAATCCAGGGTGGCTGCCGTGTTAAATCCCAGACCGTAGCAAACATCCAGCACCGCAAGCTGGGACTGCTCCCGGGCCCGTTGCGGTAACCCCGTTGCCCCAACGTATTTAA
Source organism: Cyanobacteria bacterium UBA999 (assembly GCA_002291895.1). GTDB lineage: Bacteria > Cyanobacteriota > Cyanobacteriia > Pseudanabaenales > Pseudanabaenaceae > UBA999. The sequence goes on along the minus strand of DBAX01000079.1, from coordinate 4,678 downwards.
TTTCGGACTCCTGCTTGGCCCCGTGGAGGCTGTGGAAGGCTTCCTGAAATAGCTCCGAAAAAAACGTTAGGGAGCCGTCGGCCGTGGGGTAAAGGCGCAGTGTGTCCATACCTAGCCGTCCAGGGGGTTGGTCTCGGTGGGGGGAAGCACCACAGGCGAATCGGCAAGGTAGAGCCGCTCCTCCCCAGCATCGTACTCAAACATTTCGGCGTAGCGCCCCCAGTCTACGGCCGTGGCAAAGAGCCGCTCAGCTTCGGCGGTGGGAAAGTACTCATTCCACAGGTCAAAGAAAAAATCGGCCCGCATCGACCGGCTACGCTTCTCCCGCAGGGTCTGCACGATGCTGTTAATCACCGGAACGTGCTGCAAAATTTGCTGCCGGAAGAGATCCTTACTGCGCAGAATCGTCGTTGTGGCAAAATCCTGCCCCACTGCTGTCAGGCGCACATCCCCCTGGGAAACTTCGGCAAATCCCAACAGCACGCTGGCGTCCAAGATCGGCAGCAAGTCATCGACCGCCAACTGCAACCGCTCGGCCAGGCGGGGAATGTCGTCCGTGCCCTGAGGCTGATCGACGATGAGTTCCAACAAACCGCTAATGCCGCCTACCCGCACGTGGGGCAATGGTCTGGCGTAGGGGGATTGGGTCACCACCTCCACGGGCGGCTGGGGCGCAACCGAGACCGTTCCCGTCACCTCAATTTCCGGATTGGTCATAATCGTGTAGATGTATTCCACCAAAGACTTAAACCGAGGGTGGGTGCGGTCGTGGGGGCGGGGCAGATCGATCACCACTTCGCCCCGAACGCGGCCGGGATTGGTGCCAAGGATGATGACGCGATCGCACAAAAAAACGGCCTCTTCAATATTGTGGGTGACGATTAAAATGCTCTCCGACGGAAAGGTTTTGGCATTCCATAGGTCGTCAATTTCCCCCCGCAGGTTCTCCGAAGTCAGCACATCCAGGGCACTAAACGGTTCGTCCATAAATAGGACTTGGGGGCGCAGCACAAAGGCCCGGGCAAAGCCCACCCGTTGCTTCATCCCCCCCGATAGCTCCTTGGGGTAGGCACTTTCAAAACCGTCGAGCCCCACGAGGTCAATGGCTTTTAGGGCCTGGCGCAGGCGATCGCCCCGCCGCACTCCCCGGGCTTCGAGTCCCAACTCCACATTTTCTAGCACCGTCAGCCAGGGCAGCAGGGCAAAACTTTGGAACACCATGGCCACCTTGTCATTGGGCCCGCGCAGGGGGCGTTCGTTGCTGCGCACCTCCCCCCGGGTCGGGGGGATCAGTCCCGCCATGATCCGCAGGAGGGTGCTCTTGCCACTGCCGCTTCGCCCCAGCAGGGCCACGACCTCCCCGGCACGAATGGACAAACTGACATTGCTCAGCACCGTAAATTCCCCTTTCCCCTCGGGTAATGGAAAGCTCTTCGATACGCGATCGACGGTGATTAAACTACTTGACTGGCCCGATAGACCATGGACTGCTGTCATTGCCTGCCCCCTAGAAGTGATACTTAGCTTCCGCTAAATGATAGAGCCGCCGCCACACCAAGCGGTTAAACCCGACAACGAATAGGCTCATCACTGCGATGCCAAGGATAATTTTGGGCCAATCTCCAGCAGCGGTCGCTTCCGCAATATAAACCCCCAAACCCGTAGCCCGGAGTTGTTGGGGTCCCCAGGAAACCAGCTCCGAAACAATGCTGGCATTCCAAGCTCCGCCACCGGCCGTCACCCCGCCCGTTACCCATGCCGAAAAGATCCCAGGAATGATCAGTTTCTGCCACCGCTGCCACCCCGTCAATCCCACATCGGCAGCCATTTCCCGCAGATCCGTAGGAATGCTCTGGGCCCCGGCGATGGAATTAAACAGGATGTACCACTGAGCCCCGAGGGCCATCAGCAGGATGCTGCCAAAATCGAGACCGATCCCCGTTTTAAGGAACAACAAGGTCACGAAGGGAAACACAAAATTGGAGGGAAAGGATGCCAGAAATTGCACCAGCGGTTGCAGCAACCGGGACAAACGGGGGTTAAAGCCGATCGCAACGCCAATGGGTGTCCAAATAAGGGTGGCACCCACCAGCAGCACCGTCACCCGCAGTAGGGTTAGGAACCCCAACCCCAGGGCATTGAACACCTCCCCAACCCCGACCGTTGTGCCTATAAAGTGCATGATCGCGCCCACGAAGACGCTGGTCAGCGTTAAAAGGGCCAGGTCAAACCAGCGATCGCCCTGGTGTGAAGCATCATCTTCACGAACGACCTCTGCCGCCGGGGTCAGCCCAGATAGAAAGCGACTTGCTCCCTCCCCTAGGGGCACAAGCAACTGCCCCAAAAGCCGAGGAATGCGGGCGGCCGTGAGCAGGTCATAGACCCAGGAACTGGGAGCTTCCCCGGAGGAACTTTGCTCAACCCGAAAGCGATCGGCCCAGGCAACCAAGGGCCGCCAAAACACCTGATCGACCGCCACAATGACCACCACGATGGTCAGCAGGGCCCAGCCGAGGGCGGTGAGGTTCTCCTGGGCGATCGCCGCTGCCACGTAGGAGCCAATGCCCGGCAGGGTATATTCCTGATTCAGCACGCTGATGGCTTCGCTTTCGGCCACAAAAAACCAGCCACCGCCAAAGCTCATCATGGCATTCCATAGGAGCCCGATCATGGCGGAGGGAACTTCCAGCTTGGTAAACCGCTCCCAGCGCGAAAGCCGATACAGTAGCGCCGCCTCGTGGAGTTCCTTGGGCACCGTGCGCAGGGATTGGTAAAACGAAAAAGTCATGTTCCAGACTTGGCTGGTGAAAATCGCAAAGATCGATGCTGCTTCCAATCCCAAAAGGCTGCCGGGAAACAGCGCGATAAAACCCGTAACCGTTATCGATAAAAATCCCAAAACCGGCACCGATTGCAGGATATCCAGCAGGGGGAGCATCACCTTCTCCGCCCGCTTGCTGTTGGCCGCCAGGTAGCCGTAGGCCAGGGTAAACACCCAGGAAAGAAACAGTGCCACAAACATCCGCAGCGTGGATCGCCCAGCGTAGTAGGGCAGGTTGATCGGGTCGAGATTGATGCCGGGCGTTACCTCAGGGGGATTAAAGCTAACAATGGTTCCTGCCCCAATGTTGGCAACTAGGGCCAAAAGAATCAAGGTTCCCAAAATAACAGCGACGTCCGCCAAACCAAACGGAAGTCGCTGTAGGGCCTCAGGGGAGGGAAAGGTTTTCATCGCTTTGAGCTGTGCCGCAACCTGCGCCCTCAGTATCCCACGGGATGGGGGTATTAGCTAGCCTTCGCCCCAGCGCAGGTGCAGCCGGTGTGGTGGCAGCCGGTCTGCCCATCGCTATGCCCCGTGGCACAGGCTGGACTGCAGTAGGGTTTGCCGTCAACCATGACCGCACCATCTACAGAGACGATGCAAAGACAGTCGGGGCAGGCACATTTCATTTGGGTTACGGTCGTCATAGAACCTCCGGGTGGAAAAAAGCATTACAGTAGACAATAGCAATGTATATGAACATGTATTCATAGGTCAAGCTCTATTCCCATCCTGTTGGCCGTTGCCGGTTAGGGGCATATGATAAGGACATGGAACATCCTCCACGCACTGCGGAAGTGCTTGCCGACGGGGCCCGGGAAGCGGACGTTTTAGAGACTGCCAAGGCGCAGCAGATGGCTAGTTTTTTTGCGATGTTGGGCGATCCCAACCGCCTGCGGATTCTTTCGGTGCTGGCTCGGGGAGAAATCTGCGTCCAGGATTTGGCGGATTTGGTGCAGATGAGCGGCTCGGCTGTCTCCCACCAGCTTCGGGTACTGCGTTCGATGCGGCTGGTGCGGTACCGCCGGGAAAAGCGTAAAGCGTTTTACCAACTTCTCGATCACCACGTCCTGGAACTTTACCGGGCGGTTTCGGAGCACCTCGATGAAACGGACTGAGTTGCTGAGGCTGAGAAACTGGACCGTACGCTACCCCGGGGCGGATGGGGCGGCGGTGGATCGCGTCACGCTGCACCTAGGGGGCGGCGAAATTTTAGGGTTGATTGGGGAAAGTGGTTGCGGTAAGTCCACTCTGGGGCGATCGCTCCTGCGGGCCGTTGGCATCGATACCTTGCCCCGGGGAACCCAGGTCACGGGTAGCCTTGACTGGCAAGGAGGCACCATGGGTTTGGTGTTCCAAGATCCCATGACCCGCCTCAATCCGCTGCTGTCCATTCGCGACCATGGGTTAGAGGTGCTGCGATCGCACGCTCCCCAAATGACCGAACGTGCCCGACGACAGCGGGTTGCCGATGCCCTGACAACCGTAGGACTCGATCCGGGGCGATCGCACCAGTTTCCCCACGAATTTAGCGGTGGGATGCGGCAGCGGGTTGGGATCGCCCTGGCCCTGCTTTTAGAGCCAGACCTCGTGATTGCCGACGAGCCAACCACCAGCTTGGATGCCACGGTGGCCCACGAAATTTTGCGGGTGCTGTGTTCCCTGTGTCGCGATCGCCAGAAAACCCTGCTGCTGATCAGCCACGACTTGCCCCTGGTGGGACAGTATTGCGATCGCCTGGCGGCTATGCTCGATGGAGCCCTTGTGGCCTGCCGACCGATGGCAGAGGTGCACCGCGACCCTGGGCATCCCTACACCCGCCAACTGCTGCAAACCCGCCTGCCCACCGCCGCCCCC
>DBAX01000023.1 GCA_002291895.1 Cyanobacteria bacterium UBA999 | reverse complement strand
CGATCGCCCTGCTCCATGCCGATGGGGATTGGTACCAGTCCACCCAGGAGATTTTGACCCATCTTTTTGATCGGATCGTGCCCGAGGGCATCCTCCAGTGCGACGACTACCACTACTGGGAGGGGTGCCGCAAGGCCGTCGATGAATTTTGGGAAGCGCGATCACTCACCCTGACCCGCCACACCCTCGACGAGTCGGCGATCTGGTGCCGTAGGACCGCTCCCCGAGGGGTGCTGGTCACTCCCGACTGGGAAGCCTTTCCCGAAAGCCTGTGGGAGCAACTGACCGAGGTGATCGCCGCTCTGCTGCAACGGTACCCCACCCCGCCCCTCAAGGTCTATGCCCGTCCCTCCCAGGTGCCCCTGGCCGATGCCCTGCTGAGTGAAGCAATTCTCTCCCTGGCCCTCCGTCCCGACATTCCCGGCGATCGCGAACCCACCATTGAGATCGTTACCGAACATCCTGCCCCCCAGACCGTCAGCGGCCGCCTTGTGTTGGAGTGCGACTGTCCCATGGCAGCCCAGATTTTTGACCGCCTGCCCCCGATCCCATCCCTAGAAGCACTGCCATGAAAACCATTCTGATTACTGGGGCCTCCTCGGGGATCGGCAAAGCCACGGCATTGCACTTTTTGCAGCGGGGCTGGCGGGTGATGGCCACGATGCGATCGCCGGAAAAATACCCCGACCTGGCCCAATTGCCCCACTGTCACCCCCTACGCCTCGATGTCACCGATGCCACCTCGGTGGAAGCGGCGGTGGCTGCGGCCCTAGAACTGGCGGGCACCATCGATGTGCTGGTCAACAATGCTGGCTACGGACTGGTGGGAGCCTTTGAAGCCCTCACCCCGGAGCAGATCCAGCGCCAGTTTGATACCAACGTTTTTGGCTTGATGACCGTCACCCGCGCCCTGCTGCCCCACTTTCGCCAGCGCCGCCAGGGCATTGTGGTCAACGTGGCATCCGTCGGCGGTCGGGTCACCTTTCCCCTCTATAGCCTTTACCACGCCACCAAGTGGGCCGTTGAGGGCTTTTCCGAATCTTTGCACTACGAACTCCAGCCCTGGGGGATTCGGGTCAAAATTATCGAGCCCGGGCCCATCAAAACCGACTTCTACCAGCGCTCTGCCGATATTCAGCGATCGCCCGACTACGCCGCCTTCGAGCAGCGGGTTTTCCCCAACATCGAAAAGTCCGGTGCCAACGGTGCCCCGCCCACAGCCGTAGCCCAAACCATTTACCGTGCCTGCACCGACGGCACAGGGCAGTTGCGCTATCCCGCCGATTCCCTGGCGCGGAGCCTGCTGTGGCTGCGTAAAATCCTTCCCGATGGGCTTTTTCAGGCATTTATCCGCCGGCAATTGATCGGCTGATCGGCGCGTCACGGGAGGCGTGCGTACAGCAGTTGCCCGTTAGCCTGGGATGCGCTTTGGGGCGATTTGGGCTGGGATTCAGTTCGGCTGACTGGAATAATGAATGAGGTCTCCCAGAGCTTGTCTGCGATTGCCATAACGACGTGGGTGCCCACTTCGGCTTTAGAAAAAATGTAACGTCTGCGGTGACGGGTAGCTGATTAGGATAGGATCGCCCCATCTGTTCTCAGTCCCCCCATGGCCAATCTCCTTGCTCAGTCGCCGAGCCTCTATTTGCGCAAACACGCCGATAACCCCATCCATTGGCACCCCTGGGACGAAGACATGATTGCTAAGGCGCGATCGCTGGATCGGGTAATTTTTTTGTCGGTGGGCTATTCCAGTTGCCATTGGTGCACGGTCATGGAACAGGAGGCTTTTTCGGATACGGTGATCGCCGATTTCATGAACGCCCATTTCGTCCCGGTGAAGGTAGACCGGGAAGAGCGTCCCGATCTTGACAGTATCTACATGCAGGCGGCGCAGATCATGGGCGAGCAGGGTGGTTGGCCCCTCAATCTCTTTCTCACGCCCGCGGATTTGGTGCCATTTTTTGTCGGCACCTATTTCCCCATCGAGCCCCGTTTTGGGCGACCGGGTTTTTTGCGGGTTTTGCAGTCCATCCAGCAGATCTATCGCGAGAAACGGGCGGAGGTGCAGGAATATCAGCAGCAGATCCAATTGAATTTAGAGGGAATTAACCGGCTGCAACCCATGGCCACGGTGGAGTCCCCGGCTCTAGCCCATGGCGCGGCCCGCTGTGCCGAGGTATTGCAGGAACGCTCCACGGGTACCTGTTTTCCCATGATTCCCTACGCCCAGTTGATGGTGCAATTGGGGCGCGGCGCGGAGAATGCACCCTATGGCACCCTGGCAAAGCAGCGGGGCTATCACCTGGCCCTTGGGGGTATTTTTGACCACGTGGCGGGGGGCTGGCATCGCTATACGGTGGATCCCCAGTGGTCGGTGCCCCATTTCGAGAAGATGCTCTACGACAACGGTCTGATCCTGGAGTTTTTATCTTCCCTGTGGCTAGCGGGGGAGCGGGAACCGGCCTTTGCCCGGGCGATCGCCCAAACTGTGTCGTGGTTGCAGCGGGAGATGCTCACGGATGATGGATGCTTCTATGCCTCCCAGGATGCCGACAGCGAGGGCAAGGAGGGGAAGTTTTGGGTGTGGAGTTTTAACGAACTCAAACGGCTGCTCCCCGAAGCAGAATTGCAAGCGATGCAGGAAGCCTTTGCGATCGCCCCCCAGGGGAATTTTGAGGGTATGAACGTGCTGCGCCGCCGGCAGCTAGGAGAACTTAACGCCCTGACCGAGCAGGGATTAGAGCGGCTATTTCAGCAGCGTTATGGCCCCCACTCCCGCCCCTCCGACGCCTTTCCCGTGGCCCGCCACGCCCAGGATGTGCGCTCGATCCAGTGGCCCGGCCGGGTGCCACCCGTCACCGATACCAAGGTGATCGTGTCCTGGAACGCCCTGATGATCTCGGGCTTGGCAACGGCCTATCGCGCCCTTGGTGTCCCCCTCTACCTGCAGTTGGCCAGGGGGGCCATGGATTTTATTTGGCGCACGCAGCGGCAGGATCGCCTCTACCGCCTCAATTACGAAGGCGTCGTGCAGGTGCCCGCCCAAGCAGAAGACTATGCCCTAACGATTAAGGCCCTGCTGGATCTAGCGATTGTGGAGCCAGACGGAGACTACGGCACCTGGGCCGCGACTTTGCAGCGGGAGTTTGATGCCCACTGCTGGGATCGACCGGAGGGGGGCTACTACACCACGGCCAACGACCAAGCGGAGCACCTGCTGCTGCGGGAGCGTTGCTACCAGGATGGGGCAGTGCCATCGGCCAATGGCGTGGCGATCGCCAATTTGGTGCGGCTTTTTTTGCTGACCGAATCCCTTGATTATCTGGAACGGGCCGAGCAGGGCCTCAAGAAATTTGCCCAGGCCTACACCCACAGCCCTGTCGCCTGCCCCAGCCTGCTGGCTGCCCTAGATTGGTTTCTCAACCACACCCTCCTGCGCCTCGATGCCCGGGAACTGCCCCGGTGGCAGCAGCAGCTTTTGGCGGTCACTATGGTGCAAATCCAGCCCATGACGGCGGAAATTGCGGGCATGGTCTGTCGCGGCTTCACCTGTCAGGCCCCGGCCAAGTCCCAAGCGGAGTTGCTGGCCCAGTGGCAGGCATCCCAAAATCGCTGCGGGGGCGGAGCGTGAACATTGCCTACCTGGGGGGAGCGGGCTCCTACTCCGAGCTGGCACTCCATGCCTACTTGGCGACTGCCCCCGAAGAGTTCCCGCCGCAGTTGTGCGCCTATCCCACCATTCCCCTTGTCCTCCAGGCCCTGCGCCAGCAGCAGGTGGCTCGGGCGATCGTGCCCGTGGAAAATTCGGTGCAAGGGGGGGTAACCCTCGCCCTAGATAGTCTTTGGGAATTGGCTCCCCTCTATGTTTGGCGGGCGCTGGTCGTGCCCATCCGCCATGCCCTGATTACCCAGGCGACCCATTTGAGCCACATTAAAACGGTGTTGTCCCACCCCCAGGGGCTGGCCCAGTGCCAGGTGTGGCTGGCAACCCACCTGCCCCAAGCAGAGCTGATTCCGGTCAATGCCACTACGGAGGGGTTGCCCCAGGTAGCTCGGGATCCGGCGATCGCCGTAGTAGCCTCCCCCCAAGCCGCCGAGGCCCATGGCTTACCTGTGCGTGCCGCCCCCATCAACGACTATGCGGATAACTGCACCCGCTTTTGGGTACTCGGCAGCAGCCCGCCCCCTCCCACCCCCGCCCCCAC
>DBAX01000020.1 GCA_002291895.1 Cyanobacteria bacterium UBA999 | reverse complement strand
TCGATGGGAGGGTAACTGACCGCTGCCCAAGTTGGCTCCGTCATTTTCAGCCACTGGCGGTAGGCGCGCAAGCGGAACTCCAACATAAAGTTGGGCTCGTTTTTTTTAGCCGAAATGGTGCGCACCACATCTTCATTCAAGCCACGGGGAATGGTATCTGCCGCGATGGGCGTGACAAACCCATACTTGTAAGGCTGATTCACGAGGGACTGAACGGTGGCGGTCATAGGATGCTCCAGAACACAGATAGAAATAATGTGGGGGTGTATTGGGGAATGTTGGCGGCAGACTAAAGCAACATTCTTGTTTTTTAACTATGCTTACGCTACATTAACAACATCGAAGTTGTCAAATGTTCCTATGGCGCGCTCAATAACTAAGGATGAAATCTTGCGCTATGTGTTGCGGCACGGGAGAAGTACGGCCCATGATTTGGCGACGGCACTAGATATTTCCTCCCAGGCGGTGCGCCGTCACCTTAAGGATTTGGAGCAGGAAGGGCTCCTAGAGCGCGGCGAGGCCACAATCCAGGGAACCATGGGGCGACCTCAGCATTTTTATGCCCTCAGTGCTGCGGGTCGCCAACGATTTCCCGATGGCTACGAAATCTTTGCAGTCGATGTACTGGATGTGCTGCGTGAAACTATGGGTTCGGCGGGCGTTGAGCAGGTCTTGCAGCACCAATGGCATCGCAAGGCCCTGGGGTATCGCCAACTTCTCGCCGGGGCCCTACCCCAGCGATTGGAACGATTAACGGACTTGCGCCAGCAGGAAGGATTTATTGCTGAATGGTTTGCCCTAGAGTCGCCCCATCAGTTTATTTATACGGAATACCGCTGTGCGATCGCCCAGGTGGCAGAATCCTACCCAGAAGTGTGCCGCTATGAGTTGGAAATGTTTGCGATCGCCCTAGATTGCCATGTAGAGCGCACCCACTGGTTGGCGGATGGGGAGCATCGGTGCGGTTATTTGGTGGTGGATCTCTGCGGTGCGGTGCCTGCGCGATCGGGTTCAGAGGTTTTGGCAGGCGGGTAGGAAGTGGGGGACGAGGTCGGCATGGGCCAGGGCGAGGGTCGGCAGAGAGCAAAGGGACATGTTCTGGCCGGGGCTGGGGGGGATGAGAAAGGGATCGGCTTTGCCGTGGGGCAACGGAATCCAGTGGGCACCCGCGGCGCGTAGGATCAGCCAGGCGGCAGCCACATCCCAAATTTTTGGCGTAGCCTCAAGGGCAGCGACGGTGATGCCCGCGGCTACGGTGAGTAGATTGTAGCTTGCCATTCCGAGGAGACGCACCTTGGTTGGCAGGGATGGGGGTGCCACCACCCGAATGCTGCGGGAGCAAAGGCTACAGAACTGCTGATGGAGGTCAGTGGGAGGCGCGGCAAGCCCTCGCAGGAGCGTTCCATTGCGCCATGCCTGCCCCTGCCAGGCCCAAAAATTTTCCCCAAGACGGGGAAGGGATACCAACCCCCAGACCGGAATACCGCCGTGGAGCAAAGCCAGGGAAACCCCCCAGATGGGCAGTCCCCGGGCAAAGTTGGTCGTGCCATCGAGGGGGTCGATCACCCACTGCCATTCCTCCTGCCCAAAGTAGGGCTGGGATTCTTCGGAGAGAATGCCGTACTGGGGAAAGTCCTTGGTAAGGGCGGCTGTCCAAAAGTCATCGGCCCAGCGATCGCTGCTGGTCACTAAACTGCGATCGCCCTTTTCGGTTACGTCCATGCTCCCCCGGGCAAAGTCCTCTACCAGCCGGGTGTGGTAGGGTTCGAGGAGCGACAAAATTCTACGGTGGATCGAGGCGCCTTGGGACTGGGAAATCATGGCTGGGGAAACTCAGCGGGCGATCGCCAAGTCAGGGCTCCCTTTTCAGCGGCGGCGATCGCCTCCCGCACCACCCCAACTATGCTGCGCCAAGTCACGTCATCGCGATAGAGCATCCACGATACCTGGGTGAGGGCCTGATGCTGTTGGTCAAGCAGACGGTATTCGGAAATCAGCTCGCGATCGCGGTAGGGACGTTCCATAATCAGCAAGATGGCATAGGCAATCGTATCGAGGATGAACCGGCCGTACTCTTCCCGTGCCCGTTTCCGCAATTGGCTGTAGCCCCGCTGGGTTGTGGCGTACATGGGGGGCAAGCGATTGAGCACGTAGGCGGTTACCTCCGTTAAATCCAACTCAGAGATGGCGTTGAGATCGAGTTTGTGCACCTGATGGTACACCAGGGAAAGCACCAACTTTTCCAAAACATTACTGAAGCCAAAGCTGATATTGGCCAAAAATTCTTGGTAGGTGCGATCTTCGGATTGTGCGGTCGAAGGCGTGGGTCGCCGCGACGCAAACCGTGGCTGCCCCCGGAAGTTGCGGGAGGGCTGCAGGGCAAAGGCGGCCGCGGAGCGGCGCGCGGCGGTGAGGGCATGCTCCAGGGCTGGGGGAATATCGAGCCAAGTCATCTGGGAGCAGTGCAGCAGCTCGGCCAACTGCCGCAGGGAGCGGGCAGGGTGCTCTAGTTCCTGCTCTGGCAGGGGGTCGGTAGTGCGCAGAGTATCCCGCTGGACGGTCATCAACCCCAGGCGGACGACGCTCTCAACTTGGGCTTTGTGCTCCTGGAGCGCCCGCTGCCGCTGGCGTGCCCAGCCAATCCGGGATGTGGCATAGAGTGCCGGCAGTCGGTTGAGGGCAAAGGCGGCCACTTCATTAATGGCAATGTCGGTGCTCTGTCCGGGCGATCGCTCCACCTGACGGTAAATTTCCTGTAAAACCAAATCAACCAAAACATTGCGGCAAGTGAACATAGGAAAAATTGAGGATGATGGTCAGAACTAGGGAATGGTGCTGCCCCACCTAGGAGCAGTGCCGTGGAACACGAGTGGAATACCGGTAGAACATCAGCGAACTACCAATGGAAACGTGCCATGGGGATCGAAGGCACGGTGCATTTCCTGCATGAACTTATTAAATGGATTTATGAAGCACGGAAGGCAACCATTACGCACATTACGCAATAAACCAACGCAATGGAATTACCAGATTTTGTGCCCGTCTCGAACTAGCGACCATATTCAAATTCACAATAGCAAAGATTTTTGGACTGTCAAAAAACGATCATAAATTGTTAACCCCGCCGCCACCGCGCTGGAGCGTGCTTGGGCTGGGGGGCGGTGGTCGCGCTATACTAAATTGCCCCACGGAGCACGATGCGAACCTATGCAAATTTTTTCTTCAACCGAAACCCTTGGTACATGGACTGGTGATGGTGTCGTCATTGCCCTTTTCTCTACCCCCAAAGAAGATGGGGCTAAGGAATCTCCAATCGCCACTTTGTCGGCAGAATTACAGGAACTAGACCGGACGCGTTTTGGTGGTTTGGTGCAGGCCCTGCTTGCGGAGATGGAATTTAAGGCCGAACCCGGCAGCACCCTGGAAGGACGGATCGGCGAGGGGGCCATCCGGCGGGTGTTGGTGCTTGGACTGGGTTCCGCTGACAAGGCAACCCTAGAACAGTGGCGAAAAGGGGCGGCTCAGGCGGTACGCTGGGCAGAACGGGCCCGCTGCCCCCGCATTGCCCTGGGCTTTCCGTTGTATCAAGGAGATGAAGGGGGCACAGCGCAGGCCCTAGCCGAGGGCGGGCTGTTGGCTGCGCACCAGGATAGGCGGTTTAAGTCTGAGTCGAAGCCGTCTCTGCTGGAGGCGGTAACCCTCCTGGGCTGCGGATCTGAGGCGGCGATCGCCGCAGTGGCCACGGCCCAACAGGTGGTGGATGGCGTGACCCTGGCACGGGAGTTGGTTTCGGCCCCGGCCAATGTGGTGGTGCCCCAAACCTTAGCGGATCGGGCGATCGCCCTGGCCCAAGCCTACCCCCGCGTTCTGCAGGCGACGATTCTTGAGCGGGAACAATGCGCCGAGTTGGGGATGGGAGCCTTTTTGGGGGTGGCCCAGGCTTCGGAATTGCCCCCTAAATTCATTCACCTGACCTATACCCCCGATCACAGCCCCATTGCCCACAAAGTGGCGATCGTCGGTAAGGGACTTACCTTCGACTCCGGCGGGCTCAACCTTAAGGTGGGAGCCGGGAGCAGTATCGAAATCATGAAGATGGACATGGGCGGTGCCGCTGCCACCCTCGGAGCAGCCCAAGCGATCGCCCAAATGCAGCCGCCCCACGTGCAGGTGCACTTTATTATTGCCACCTGTGAAAACATGATCAGCGGTCGGGCTATGCATCCTGGGGATATTCTGACGGCTGCCAATGGCAAAACCATCGAAGTCAACAACACCGATGCTGAAGGGCGCTTGACCCTGGCCGATGCCTTGGTTTATGCGGACAAGCTGGAAGTTGAAGCGATCGTGGAGCTATCCACCCTTACTGGGGCGTGCATCGTGGCCCTGGGAGAGGCGATCGCCGGACTCTGGACCACTGAGGATAGCTTGCGGCAACAAATTGAGGCCGCTGCGGCAGCCACGGGAGAAAAAATCTGGGCGATGCCCCTGGAAGAAAGCTACCTAGAGCAAATGAAATCCATGATTGCCGACTATAAAAATACGGGCACGCGTAGCGGTGGGGCCATTACGGGAGCCCTGTTTCTCAAGCAATTTGTGGAAAAAACCAAGGCATGGGCCCACCTCGATATCGCCGGTCCCGTGTGGAGCGATAAGGAATCCGGTTACAACAATCCCGGCGGCACGGGCTTCCCGGTGCGCACCCTAGTGCAGTGGGTGCGCTCCCTCTCCACCCATGCGAGCGTTTCCTAGGGGAGATCGTCAATGATCCACCACCATCTTGTTCGTTTCCTCTACCTGGGAGTCCTGACCGCCCCCTTGGGCATGGGCGTGCTTCCCCCTCGGGTAGCCTATGCCCAGCAGCGGAGTGATTGTACTGTTCGGGTCATCGGCCGCACCCAAGGGAGCCGCGTCAACCTGCGCAGCGGACCCGGCACCAAATTTAGCGCTCCCAGCTACATCCTCGTAGGTCAAAGCGTGAGGATGCTCAACGATCGCAACGGCGATCGCCTGAGGCGAACCGATGCCAGCGGCAGTGACTGGTACTTTGTGGAGTACGTCCCCAGCGGCACGCGGGGTTGGCTCTCCGATCAGTTCGTCGCGCCCCAATGCGAGGGTGGCTCCTAGTTCACCCGACGGCACAGGGCTAGGTCGGAATCGCTTTACAAAACTTATCGTCTAAGTTCCGGGGAAATTCCCGCCGTAACGCATCCGACCTAGGGACGATCCCTCTATACTTTGTAGATATTATTGCCCTTATAAAAAACAGGTACACCATGAGCGTTACGGTTTCTAGCGGTGCGGTGAACGCTCGCCCCCGCCTCTATCAAACTGCGATCACAAGTACGATTTCGAGTGTGGAGCAGCAGGATCGTTTTCCCTCCCGGACAGAACTTGAAGATCTGAATCTGTCTTTTCAGAATGGGCTTAAGCGCTTGGAGATTGCCAGCGTCCTGACCCGTAATGCGGATGCGATTGTTTCTAAGGCGGCGAGCCGGATCTTTACCGGTGGTTCCCCCATGGCGTTTCTGGAAAAGCCGAAAAATACCGAAGAAGTGCGGATGGGCATGGATGGCCGCCCCATTGACACCAAGCGGGGGATGGAATTGGGCACGGTGACCTACGCGGAGTCGGGTTTTAACCTCATCGAAGCGGTGAAGGCATTTTTTGAATCGACGGGGGTGACCTCGGTCATCGATGCCCCGCCGCCCAACTTCCGCCCCATCAACATTGCCCGCTACGGCCCCGAGCGGATGAAGAAGTCTCTGCGGGATATTTCCTGGTTTCTACGCTATGCCACCTACGCGATCGTGGCGGGCGACCCCAATATCCTGCAGCAGAATGTCCGTGGGTTGCGGGAAATCATTGAGAAGGCGTGCTCCACCGATGCGACGATTGTGGCTTTGCAAACCCTGAAGCAGGCATCGATCAACTATTTCCGCCAGGATCCCGAGGCTATTGCCATCATTGCCCAATATATGGATGTGGCGATCGCCGAGTTTAAGGCTGCTACCCCATCCAACAAGGTGCGGCAACGCAACTCCAAGGATCTCCAGGGTCTGTCGCTGCCCCAGATCTACTACAACACCGCCGAGCGTCGCCAAAAGTTTGCGATGAAGCCGGGGCTTTCTACCCTAGAGAAAAAAGAGGTGGTTAAGGCTGCCTACCGCCAAATCTTCGAACGGGACATCACCCGTGCCTACAGCCAGAGCATCTCTGACCTGGAATCGAAGGTAAAGAATGGCGAAATCTCCATGCGCGAGTTTGTACGCCGCCTCGGCAAGTCACCCCTCTATCGGGATCAGTTCTTCCTGCCTTTTATTAATTCTCGGGCCCTTGAGCTGGCCTTCAAGCATTTTCTCGGACGGGCTCCCGAAAGCCGCGAAGAGGTGCAAAAGTACTTTGCGATCGTCTCTAAGGGTGGATTGCCAGCCCTGGTTGATGCCCTCGTGAACTCTACGGAGTACAGCGACTACTTTGGCGAAGAGACGGTGCCCTACCTGCGGGGACTGGGGCAAGAAGCCCAACCGGCGCGCAATTGGGGAGCGCAGTTCGACCTGCTCAACTATGCGGCGCCCTTCCGCAAGATCCCCCAATTCATTACCCTGTTTGCCAGTTACAAGCAGCCCCTGCCCGACCAGCATGTTTACGGTTCCGGGAATGACCCCCTAGAGATTCAATTTGGGGCGATTTTCCCTAAGGAAACCCGCAACCCCAGCGCCAAGCCAGCTTTCTTTAGCAAGGATACGCGCCGGATTTTGATCCGCAGTGGCGCGGGCATCGCCAACCAACTGAGCGCCCCCAAACGGGTGGCCGAAGCCCCTGGGACCCTGGGGCCTAAGGTATTCAAGCTGGATCAGACTCCAGCGGACAACCTGCGGTTTGGAGCTAAGGGTAAAACCAGCCGCACCCAGGGCGTTAGCGTGCGCTTCTCCGAAAGCTCGACCCAGGCGGTGATTCGTGCCCTGTACCTGCAAATCATTGGCTATATTCCCTACGAAGGGCAGCGGCAGAAGGTGGCGGAAATCAAGCTGGAGAATTGTGAAATTTCCGTGCGGGAGTGCGTTCGCCTCCTGGCTAAGTCTCCGGCATTCCGCGATCGCTACTGGACGAAGCTCTACGTGACCAAGGCGATCGAGTACATCCACCGACGGCTGCTGGGGCGTCCCACCTACGGGCGCAAAGAAATGAACGCCTACTTTGACCTCTGCTCCAAGAAGGGCTTCTATGCCCTCGTCGATGCCCTCGTAGACAGCTCGGAATACAACGCAGCCTTTGGCGAAGATACCGTGCCCTACGAGCGCTACCTCACCCCGGCGGGTGTATCCCTGCGGCAGAACCGCCTGGCCACCTTGCCCGAGGATAAGGGAACGGTCGTGGAGAAGGTCGAAACTCCCCGCTGGGTGGAACTGGGGCAGGTTCAGGAAGAGCGCTCCATGGTTGCCATTCGCGATCGCATTAACCAAGGCGTGAGCAAGCAGCGGGAGCAGCGCCAAATCTTCAAGCTCACCGCCACCGAGCCCGTGCGGTTGCGGGAACTGGCCCGCGCCGCCTACCGCCAGGTGTTCGAGCGCGACATGGATGCCTGTGTGGCCGATAGCCAATTTAGCCGCTATGTATCGGGGCTGCAAAACGGTGAACTGACGGTCAAGGAATTTATCCTGGCCCTGGGCACCTCGGAGCTGTACGTCAAGGAGTTTTACAGCCCCTACCCCAACACCAAGGTAATCGAACTAGGAACCAAGCACTTCCTGGGTCGAGCACCCCTAGACCAAGCCGAGATCCGCAAGTACAACATTCTGCTGGCTGCGAAGGGCATCAAAGCCATGGTGACCGCAATGGTCAATAGCCGCGAGTACCTTGAGGCCTTTGGCGAAGATGTGGTGCCCTACAACCGTTTTGCCACCTTCCCGGCGGCTAATTTCCCCAACACCCAAAAGCTCTACGGACAACTGACCAAGCAAAATAGGGAGCTGGTGGTACCAAGCTTTGAGCCCGTGCGATCGCCCCTAGATGGAGCCACGCTGCCCCTGATGGCGCAAAAGATGGCCGAGCTCGATGCCAAAAAGAACGTGCCCGATCCTAGCCTGCCGCGATTTGTGCAATTGGGACTTTCCTTTGCCAACGGGCGGGGGCAATCGGTGGAAGTGGGCGTGGGCACCAGCCGCCGCAAGCCTGCCAAGATCTATCGCCATACCAAGGGCACCAATGCACCGGAAACGGCACTGGTAATCAATGCGATCTACTGCCAAGTGATGGATGTGTTCAGTGGCAAGGTGCCGGAGCAATTCCGCAGCTCCACCCTGGAAAGTAAGTTGCGCAATGGGGAAATCTCAGTGCGGGAGTTCGTCAAGGATTTAGCGTCCTCGGAGCAATACCGCAAGCGTTTTTACACGCCCTACCCCAACACCAAGGTTATCGAGTTGCTGTTCAAGCACATTCTCGGCCGCGCTCCGGCAACCCAGGCGGAAATTCGGCAGTATAACTATGTGCTGGCTAATCGCGGTTTGCGGGCGGCCGTAGAGCAAATGGTGGAATCGGTCGAATACGCCACCCTATTTGGGGAAGATGTCGTGCCCTACAAGCGGTTCCCCAATCTCCCTGCGGGCAACTACCTAGGGAGCGTGCAAGTGGATCGCGATCTGATCAAGCAGTCCTGGTCCGATCTTTCGCCAGCGGTTGTTGGCGGTCGGGTGCGGCAGCGCTAGAAAGACCCCCATTGCGGGAGTGGATTGTGGGTGTGGTGACAATGCCACACCCATTGCTACCGTCGCCCCAGTGGGAATGGCTGGTATTTTGTTGTGTTAAAAGTGCGCTATGGGACTTTATCGTCTGATTTATGTGAGCCAAGCCCATGCGGATCTGTCCTACCCGGACCTGGTCAGCATTATGGAAGCCTCGGAACGGAACAATCCCCGTGTGGGCGTGACGGGGCTATTGTGCTACGGGGATGATTGGTTTTTGCAGACCCTTGAGGGCCATAGGATGGCCGTGAGCCAAACCTACAACCGGATCGTGGGCGATCGCCGCCACTACAATGCTGAGTTGTTGAGCTTTAATGAGATCCATTGCCGCCAATTTAGCGAATGGTCGATGAAGGCGATGCAATTTGGCCTGCGGGATGATGAACGGCAGTTGATCCTGCGCTACTCTAGTCGGGAAATGTTTTCTCCAGCATCGATGACGGCAACCCAATGTTTTGATCTGATGCTTTCCCTGGCGGGCATACAGCGGCTATAGAGGTTCAAAAGCTCAGCTCCCGTACCTTTTGGAGCACAAACAGGTTGTTGTTATTGCCGCGACCAATCCGCAATTCCTCATCCAGATAGGTGGTTTCAAGGGTGCCCTGCTGGTTAGTGCGGGTGATGGTGTTATCAATGCCCCGTAATTTAGTAGGTTGGCTGAGTTGCCCGATCAGGGTATCCACGGTTCGGTACTGTAGCAACCGCTGGGAGCCAATCAGGAACCGGTCGAATGTGACCTTTAGGCGGCGCTCAGTTTCGGGGCAGAAGGTGGCACGAACGGCCACAAGACCCTCAAGCAGGGGCAGGCTGTAGAGTTCGGCAATGTTGTAAATCCGGGTTTCGGCAATGCGGATGCACTGGTAGATGGGCCCGAGGCGCACCCCCGGCAGGCGATCAAATCCCAGCAGATCTTGGCTCGTGGTAAACAGGAGCACCCAGTTGCCCTCCAACAGTTCGGGGGTGGTGTTGGGGGCGGGGGTGGGGTTCCGGTCTTCGAGAAAGGCAGCAGCGGAGAAAATTGCCTGCCGCTGTTCCGGGGAAAGGTTGAGACCGCGACGGGTGGGGGCGATCGCCTGGATGAGCGCTTGTTTGGGGTTCATGATCCAACGTGGCAAAGGGCTGCCCCCATCCTACAGGGCCCTGAGGCTCCCATTCGATGGGAAAATAGAGGTATGTGACCAACCTACTATCTGAGACTGCTATGCCGACAACCTCAAGCCCTCGCCTTTCCGTGCGGTCGCTCATGTCCCGTGGTGCCTCACCCAAGGGCCCCGAAGGACAGGATGTTATTGAGGGATTAAGCCGTATCCCCCGCTCCATTCCCACCTACTACCTCTACGACGACCACGGCTCGGAATTATTTGAGCAGATCTGCGCCCAGCCAGAGTACTACCCCACCCGAACCGAGCGCCAGATCCTCCAACGGGCTGCCCCGGAAATTGCTACCCTCACCCAAATGCGATCGCTCGTTGAGTTGGGCAGCGGCAGTGCCAGTAAAACCCGGCTACTCCTCGATAGCATGGTGTCCCATTGGGAAAAGCAGCCTATTCGCTACATCCCCATTGATGTCAGTGCCAAAATTTTAGAGCGCAGTGCCGAAGACCTGCTCTCCTCCTATCCCACCCTCAGCATTCAGGGCCTGGTGGCAACCTACGAACTGGCCCTTGCGGATCTGCCCCCGGCTCCCGATCGCCTCGTAGCATTCTTGGGCAGCACCCTCGGCAATATCCCGCCCCAGGAGTGCGCACGCTTCTTCACCCAGGTATACGCAGCCCTAGCAGCGGGAGAGCATTTTCTAATTGGGGTGGATTTGCAAAAGGATGTGGACACCCTTGAGGCGGCCTACGACGACCAGATGGGGATTTCAGCGGCCTTCAACCTCAACATTCTCAACCATCTCAACCGCCGCTATGGGGGCAACTTCGTCTCCGACCACTTCCGTCATTTTGCTCCCTACAACGCCACAACCGAGCAGATTGAAATCTACATCGTTAGCGATCGCGCCCAGACCGTTACCCTGAAGAACCTATCCCTTTCCCTGGATCTCAAACCGGGGGAACAGATCTTGACTGAGGTGTCGCGCAAGTTTCAGGTGCCAGCGCTGCGATCACAACTTCAAGACGTTGGATTTACCACCTTGGAAGTATGGACAGATCCCCAGGATTGGTACGCGGTACTACTTCTGCAGAAACAGTAGGGGCACTCCCCCCATTTGGGGGGATGGTTATCGATCCTATTCTTCGTCGTCGAGGTCATCGCCGCCCGGATTCACGCGCTCCTTGAAGGATTTGCCCGCCGAAAAAGCTGGCACCGTGGTCTCGGGAATATCCATTTTCTCCCCGGTTTTGGGATTGCGACCCTCCCGGGCCTTGCGGACACGCGGCTCAAAGGAGCCAAACCCCACGAGGGTCACCTTATGTCCCTCAGCAACGCTATCAATGATGACATCCAGCATCACTGTCAGCACTTCTTCCGCCGTTTTTTTGTGGATGGTGATGCCTTTCTGTGCGGCCCGTTCGGTAATGGCATGAACCAATTCACCTTTGTTCATAGTTTCGCAAGCTCATGTGTACGTGTTTTACCAAAAAAAAACAACCATCCTTCCCCTCGGCGCACCACCCAAATAGTAGCTAGGCAATGTCAAACTGCGAAAGGCTTTCAGGTAAACGCTTTTGATTTGTATTCTAATAGTAACTTCCCACTTGTGTATAGATAGGGTGGCGAAAATAAAGGGTTTTTGGGGATCTTTTCTTATTACTTAATCAATGGGGGTTCAGCTTGCTTTTCGCGCCTAAATACGTTACACCAACTTTAGTGTGAGCAGTCCCCACCATGACCCAAGCTCTTGTCCAACAACTCCGCCGAAACGCCTGCTATCGGGAGCGTGCAACTTGCGACAAAATGCTCCTCGATCTCCGTCACCTCGCCGCGCTCGACAGAGAAGCTGCCGCCAAGATGCGCCTCTATGGCAGGCTCCTCACTATCCTGGGTTTTATTTGGATTCCCATGGTGTTTGTTTCCTGCGGCACCGGGCTAGCTGCAACACGCATTGGTTTGTTTTCCGGTCTTGTGGCAGGGATATTTTTCGGCTGGTATCTCTTTATATGGTGGAAGCGATCGCAGCAGGTGGCCCTTGCTCTTCCCGACTACCGCTATCAAGTTGCCACGCGCCTCATCGAGATGCTGCGGTGGGACACCGATGACTATGGGCAACACCAGGTGCAGATCTCCTTCGCGCTCCCCAGAAAACCCGCACGCAGCGAGCGCCACCCCTATCGCCTAGGGTGGAATATTGACTTCTACGAGGATCCTTGGCTGCAAATGGAGGGCAAGTTTCTGGACGGTACCCACTACAGCCTTAACCTTTGTGAAAAATGGCAGATCCGCCACGGGCGTAACATCAATGGCAACCTGCGCTCAAAGCCGCGCAATAAGGGTCTGGAAATTAAATTGGTGCTTCAGTGCGATCGCCGCCTCTACGGTGATTTCTCTCAAGCATTGCCCCAGCTAGGCAAATGCATCAAGCTTCCGCCAATGACCACAGTTAAGAGTCTCCACATCAATGGGCAGCGCATCAAAATCCGTGTTGTTATTCCTAGCTGGCAAGCTCAAAAATCTCAGGGGACGTTCCTAGCTAAGCTTTCCGAAGGGGAGGAAGCCACTACCCGTGCCCTAGGTCGTGCCGTGACGATGACATTCCTCAGTGGATACCAGTTTCTTAACTATGCCCGGCACCTGATCAAACCCCACTTTTTTTAGAGTGCGACAAAATGAGGTTTGAATCTAGCAGCCCTAAACTGCCACGAGCTGCTCCACGGAGCGGTGGGTAAGACGCTCGTAGGTTGCCCGCATTTTCAGCCCTACGATGACTTGCAGCAGCCCCGTACCATTGTTCGTACCGGGATAATCGGGGTGCATTCTCAGCAACTCCGTCAGCTCACCGTAGTGCTTGGTATCTAGGTTGCTCAAGTGGTTTTCAATGTAAATGACTTCCTCAAGGCGATCAAACTGCCCGTCCACCTCCAGGATGGTTACCGGATGCCCCGCCCAAGTGTCGGGCCCGTAGTAAAACTTCATGCCAGGATAGGAGCAGGTAAACTTAGCATTGCAGGGAGTCCAATAGATTGTTGAGCCCTCGTCAAAAAGGTATGCGGGGGTTAAGCCATCAATTCCCTCCCGCTGGATCAGGCGCACCCGTAGTACCTTGCGCTCCTTATCATCCCGGATCAAATTCGTCGGTAAAATTTGAATCACCACATCAGCGTGGGACTTTTGCGGATCGATATAAGCTTCAAAATCAGGACGACGGGCTTCGATCGCCTGCATCACGTCCTGGAGGGTGTGTCCCCGCTCCGCCATATCCCGTTGGATCTTCCAGGCGATCTTAACTTCATCGCTCAGATCTAAGTAGACACTAAAATCTAGAAGCTCGCGCACGCGGGGGTCAAAGAGGGGATGCAGACCCTCAATCACAATGACGTGGTTGGGATCAATGGGCTCTGGCGGATCGATCATGCCCGTTTCGTGGTTGTAAATGGGCTTCATGATGGACTTACCTTCTTTGAGGGCTTTAACCTGCTCATACATCAGATCGAAATTATTGGCCCTTGGATCCAGAGCAGTAATCCCAGTCGCTTTCCGTTGCTTGCGGTCTAAGCTGTGGTAGTCATCAAGGCAGATCACGGTCATGAACTGCTCACCAAATAAATCACTCAGTCTGCGGAGAAATGTTGACTTTCCACATCCTGAGTCGCCTGCAACTCCAATAATGACGACGCGCTCTGGCTTACTACTCATAGGTTAAATCCAATTTCCGTATCTTATGGGTGGGTATGTGTATCTATAACTACATCCAATCCTGATTGAATGTACCAAAACAAGGGTACGCATTCAAGTTTTTTCGCGCCCAGAGGGTCAAAAAAACAAAGATCGGGAAGCTACTCCCGATCTTTGCTGCGGTTTCTATTCTCGCGGGAACTTAGTAGCGGTTGGTGTTGGGTTTGTGCACGATGAACATCATGGCTTGGCACTGACGCACGTTGTCAAAGCCGACCACGCGAATGTAGCAACTTGGGTAGGTAGACCGGCAGGCTTGCACCTCGCTCAAAACTTCCTGGGCGCTGCGGGCGTTAAACAGGGGCAGTTTCCACATTGTCCAGTAGCATTCGGTGGGGTCGGAGGATTCGTTAAACTCCACTGCGGCAAAATATCCCTGACGCAGCATGTAATCGATCTGCCGCGTGATCTGAGCATCGCTCAGGGGGGGAAGGTAGGAGAGGGTTTCGTAGCGTTTCTCTTTTGGTAAGGTCTGCATAGTAGCTCCAATGATGGTGTAAGTGGTTTGGTGGATCTCGGTGGGCGTAGGTAAGGCACTGGGTGCGCTTCTAGTCGGGATCCTGGGTTTGCTCTACGGGAGGTGGAGCGTTGACAATTTTTTCAAGGTGGGAACAACGGAGGCCAAGGTTTGCCTGCTGAATTGCGGCGCGGGTCATTTCGGGCATGTAGTCGAGAACTTCTTCGGCAAGGTGTTCCCGAACGGTCATGACCCGTAGGGCCAGTTCTTGATGGGCAACGAGCAATTCCGTAAGGTAGCGATCGCCATCTTGAATTTTTTCGCGGGTGGAAAACTGCTGAAACCAGAGGGCTCGGGGTGGATCGGTTTCCTGAAGTTGGGCCAGCACCAAGCGCACAGACTCATAGGTGAGGTAGCTCATCAACATCCTAGAGGTGGCCTTGGCAATCTGCTTAACATCCATAGAAACCGAACCCATCACCGATAGCAATTAGCCGTGGCATTGTTCCACAGGAGGCAAGCCTAGACCGTATCCATGGATTCAAACTCAAACTTGATTTCCTTCCACAGTTCGCAGGCTACCGCCAATTCGGGCGACCAACGGGCGGCCTCCCGGATGATGTCGCCCCCTTCCCGCATGAGGTTCCGTCCTTCATTGCGGGCTTGGATGCAAGCTTCGAGGGCCACGCGGTTGGCCGTTGCGCCGGGGGCGTTACCCCAGGGGTGTCCCAGGGTGCCACCGCCAAACTGGAGGCAGGAGTCGTCGCCAAAGATTTCCACGAGGGCGGGCATGTGCCAAATGTGGATCCCACCGGAAGCCACGGGCATAACGCCGGGCATAGAAGCCCAATCCTGGGTAAAGTAAATGCCCCGGGAGCGATCAGCCTCAATGTGATCTTCGCGCATCAGATCGACAAAGCCCATGGTGATGGCCTTATCCCCTTCCAGCTTGCCGACGACGGTGCCAGAGTGGAGGTGATCCCCACCGGACATCCGCAGACACTTGGCCAAGACGCGGAAGTGCATGCCGTGGTTTTTCTGCCGGTCGATGACGGCGTGCATGGCGCGGTGGATGTGGAGCAGCAACCCATTGTCGCGGCAATATTTTGCCAGGGTTGTATTGGCCGTAAAGCCACCGGTAAGGAAGTCATGCATGATGATGGGGGTGCCAATTTCCTTGGCGAATTCCGCCCGCTTCATCATCTCTTCACAGGTGGGGGCGGTGACATTGAGGTAGTGCCCCTTGATCTCGCCGGTTTCAGCCTGGGCTTTCTCGATCGCCTCTTGCACGAACAGAAAGCGATCGCGCCAGCGCATGAAGGGCTGGGAGTTGATGTTTTCGTCATCCTTGGTGAAGTCAAGACCGCCGCGCAGGCACTCGTACACAGCCCGACCGTAGTTTTTGGCTGACAGACCGAGCTTGGGCTTGATCGTGCAACCGAGCAGGGGACGACCGTACTTGTTGAGCTTGTCCCGTTCTACGGTGATGCCATGGGGAGGGCCTTGGAAGGTTTTGAGGTAGGCAATGGGAATACGCAGATCTTCGAGACGGAGCGCCCGCAGGGCCTTAAAGCCAAACACGTTACCCACAATTGAGGTAAGCATGTTGGTGACCGAGCCTTCCTCAAACAGGTCGAGGGGATAGGCAATGAAGCAAATGAATTGGTTGTCTTCGCCGGGAACGGGCTCGATGTCGTAGCAGCGTCCCTTGTAGCGATCCAAATCGGTGAGCAAGTCCGTCCAAACCGTCGTCCAGGTGCCGGTAGAAGATTCGGCGGCTACCGCAGCGCCAGCCTCTTCGGGGGGGACGCCGGGCTGGGGGGTTACCCGAAAAGCCGCCAAGACATCCGTATCCCTAGGGGTGTAATCGGGGGTGTAATACGTTAGTTTGTAATCTTTTACGCCCGCCTGATACCCAGACTTGGTCTGAGTTTGTGTTTGCGAGTAAGACATTGAGTTCTCCTTAGGCTTAAACTAAAAGTTGCGAATTTCTGACGCAGGGCGACCGAAACTCTTTCCCAGTGGCATTTGATCTCCAGAATTGCCGTACCCCATAGGGCTTAGCAGGATATTTCTTGATTCTAGAAGTCTGAATTAGGCTGGAACCAGCACTCATTATCCTATCAGCAAGAAAAGCCTTTGTTACAGGAGTTTTTTGTAACTGTTCGGTAACAATTTGTGAGGATTTCCTCGTTGAATATGTTTCTTGATTGCACCAGGAATGGTTTGATTTCAAAGCGAACCCGTACCCCAGATTCTCAATGGCGATCGCCCCAGGGAAAAACATACCCAAAAAGTGCTGCGACCCAGAAGTTCGTCGGCGAAGCTTCTCGATGCATCCCCACTTTTCTATAAAAACAGTTTGGGGGCCTTTTATTCTTAGAAATGTTTGATTCTATTGATAAGTATTGACTATATCTATAGAAAACTTCACGGCCGACGAATTTTGCCATGGGTAGGGGAGCGTTCCGCTCTAACATAGGAGAAGTTATTTCGTCTTTTTGAGCCTAGAATTCATGGGAAACCACCTCATCTCCGCCCACGGGGGGCACCTCATCCAGCGCTTGGCTACTCCCGAGCAGGTAGCGGAGCTTACAGAGCGCACCGCTGGTGCACCGATCGTGACCCTTTCGGAGCGATCGCTGTCGGACTTGGAGTTGATTGCTATTGGTGGGTTTAGCCCCCTGACGGGCTTTATGGGCTCGGGCGATTACGCGGCGGTAGTCGAAACCATGCACCTGACCAACGGACTGGCTTGGTCTATCCCCGTGACCCTGCCGGTGCCAGCGGCGGTGGCCGAGGGGCTGACGCTGGATACCCTGGTGCGGCTTGGGGATGCCCAGGGACGGGTGGTTGGGGTGCTAGCGCTCCAGGAGATTTTTGCCTACGACAAGGAACGGGAAGCTGAAAAGGTCTATCGCACCACGGATGCGGCCCACCCCGGGGTGCAGGTGGTTTACGGTCAGGGCGATCGCTACTTGGCCGGGGATGTATGGCTCCTCGAACGGCTTCCCCATCCGCTGTTTCCCACCTATCAAATTGACCCAGCCGCCTCTCGACAGATGTTTCTCGATAGGGGTTGGCGCACGGTGGTTGGGTTTCAGACCCGTAACCCCATCCATCGCGCCCACGAGTACATTCAGAAATGTGCCCTAGAAATTGTCGATGGCTTGTTTTTGCACCCCCTCGTCGGTGCTACCAAGAGCGATGATGTGCCCGCCGAAGTGCGGATGCGTTGCTATGAAATCATGCTGGAGCACTACTACCCCCGCGATCGCGTCATTTTGGCGATCAACCCAGCGGCCATGCGCTACGCCGGGCCCCGGGAGGCCATCTTCCATGCCTTGGTGCGCAAAAACTACGGCTGCACCCACTTTATCGTCGGTCGGGACCACGCCGGGGTCGGACCCTACTACGGCACCTACGATGCCCAGTACATCTTTGACGAATTTGCCCCGGGCGAGCTGGGAATTACGCCCCTGATGTTCGAGCATGCCTTTTACTGCAAGCGTACCGGGGGCATGGCCACCACCAAGACCAGCCCGAGCGCACCCGAGGAGCGCATTCACCTGTCGGGCACCAAGGTGCGGGAACTGTTGCGCCGGGGCGAGTTACCGCCGCCGGAGTTTTCTCGCCCGGAAGTGGCAGCCGAATTGGCCCGGGCAATGCGAATTACGGAGCCATGAGCGAACTCCCCCGCACATTTCTTGACCATACCGAACACCGCGAAACCCTCAGCCGGATCATCGATCTGGGCGATCGTGCCCTTACCATGTGGCAGGTGACCTGTAGCGACTTCCTTACCCCCCCCGAGTTGGCGGAAGTACAGCGCTGGGGCGAACCCCTCGGCGATATTCACCTTTGGCCCTGGGGGGGGTACGACCAAGCCGAGCGGGTGCGGGTGGCGATCGCCCGGCGGGAGTTGCCCCTAGATGCCTCCGCCGTGCCCCTAGCGGCCCTAGAGATCAGCGGCAATTTTTTGTTCGACCCAGCTAGCCACCGGGACTTCTTGGGATCCCTCCTCGGGACGGGCATTGAGCGCCACAAAGTCGGGGATTTGATCGATATTGGCGAGCGAGGTGCCCAGTCCTTGGTGGTGCCCGAACTGGTGGACTACCTTACCCTTCACCTCACCCAAGTGCGCACTGTGCCGGTAAAAACCCGAGCTATAAACCTCGCCGAGCTAAAAATCCGCCCCCCCCAAACTAAGGAACTGACCACAACCGAAGCCTCCCTGCGCCTCGATGCGATCGCCTCTGCCGGTTTTGGCATTGCCCGCAGCAAAATGGTGGACCTAATCCAAGGGGATCAGGTGCGCGTCAATTGGAAAAGCATCACCCAGCCGAGTCATCACCTCAAAAGTGGCGATCTGGTGGTCATTCGGGGTAAGGGGCGGCTCGAAATCGGCGCGATCGCCATTACGAAAAAGGAGCGGTATCGCATCCAGCTCAAACGCTTCAGCTAGTCAACCCGGCGGCGCAGTTCCCGTGAAACTCCCAAAAACTCCCCAAAAATTTTTATGAAAAAAGGCGCGGTGACGCGCCTTTAGAGAATAAATTCAACCAGTTTTTGAATTTGGGATGGGCCTACCGAGTAGCAAAGACTAGCGGTTCCGGCTATTCATCGCCACTAACTCGCTGTGAATCTTAAATAAAATATTGGCAGCCTCGCAGATCATGCGAAACGCCACGAGGAATCCGATGAGATTGAAAATTTTGTCAGCGAAAGAGCCCAGAGGAAAAAAAAGGATTGTGTAGGCAATGAACAGTGAGCCACCAATCCAAATGAACACCATCAAAAGGGGCGTCAGGTTCAGACGAAAAAAGACTACATCTATGGGACTCATGGCGGCGGTGTTTGCTAAAGGGAGACACCGCCGTTAGTCCATCCCAAAACGGGAAACCAATCCTAGGTACCTACCAACTAGACTTAGTTACACCAGGGAGCAACCCTTGGTGCGCCATGTCCCGCAGCATGTTGCGGCACAGTCCAAAGTCGCGGTAGTAGGCGTGGGGGCGTCCAGTGAGCCAACAGCGGTTCTGGAGACGGGTGGGATTGGCATTGCGGGGCACCTGCTGAATTTTGCGATGCAGATCCAGTTTTGCCTGCTGGGATAGCTCGGGGTTATCGAGTTGATCCTTAAGCTCGTTGAGCTTGCTGGCATATTTTTGAGCTAACTTAGCGCGTCGCTTTTCGCGCTCCACCATACTTTTTTTAGCCATTGCTAAGAATCCACAAAAATAAAGACATAGAATGCAAGTGTACAAAAAATCACGCCGAGATGCAAAACACTCGTCTAAATACCCTAGTAGATCGAAGTGCCCGCAATTTGTCCGCCTGGCTCAACAACCCTTGGCGACGGGTATCGCTGCTGTTTCTGAGTTGGCTTTTTGGCTTCTTTTTGGGTTCGGCTGTTTCAACCACCGCTGGTGCCACTGCCATATGGGATATCAGTGCCGGGGTTGCTTCCCTTGTGGCCGTGGAGCTGATCAGCCGCTTTTGCTACCGCCGTCCTGCGGTGCGCCTGCCCGCCTATACGAAGCAATTTTTGGGACAAGACATGCTCAACTCCCTCAAGCAGGGCTACATCTACTCCCTATTCCTGGATGCTTTCAAACTGGGATCCTAACCGCCGCCAACGATGGTGACAATTTCGAGGCGATCGCCCTCCTGCAGTACCGTACTCTGCCAAAACTGGCGATGCAAAATCTCGCCGTTATATTCCACTGCAATGAGACGAGGATTGAGCCCCACTTGGGTGAGCACTGCAGGCAGCGGGGAGTTGAGGGGACAGTGGTGCACCGCACCGTTGACGAAGATTTGAACCACATCTCCCCCCCTACAGCACCCTTTGAATGGTTTGAATCAGGCTTTGGGTGCATTCCCCCTTGTCACAGAAAGCATCAATAGTAGCTCCCTGTTGGAGGGCCTGACGGCATCCGCCCTCGGCAGCAGAGTAGGCCACGATTTTGATGTAGGGGTAGTGCTCCTTAATCCAAGTTGATGCGGCCCAGCCATCCATGACGGGCATGTGCAGATCCATCAAAATTAGGTCGGGATGGTGTTCTGGCGACATCTGCCGCAACTGGGTAATCGCATCCTTGCCATGGGTAGCCACGTGAATTTTACTGATGAACCCTTGGTGCAGCAGCGCATGCTTGAGGGCGCAGCGAGTTAATTCGTGATCATCCACAATCATAATGTGCAGGGCTTCAGAGGATACCGTCATGGCAATAAGTAGGGAGAATGTATCGTTTATCTCTTAATGTTGTAAACTATACATTCCGCTCCCAAATGCGCCTTCTACCGGGGGAATTATCTCCACTGCACGCGCGGCAAAATTTCCTTGGCATCAATGCGATCGCGGTATTTAATCGCAATGTTGAGCAAAGAGTCTAGGAGTGCTTCAGATAGGAAGTGGGGATGGAGTCCCAAGTCCAGCAGCTTGGTATTTTTGGCATTGAAATAGTGCTCCTCCAGCTCCACCCGGGGATTCGGCAAATGATTGACCTCAACTTTGAGCCCCAAGGCACGTCCTGCCTCCTGCACTTTGGCCGCCAAGTCGGAGACGGAGAATAATTCCGTGAACTGGTTGAAGACGCGAAACTGTCCAGCATCCGCCGGATTGGCAACAGCTAGTTCGATGCAGCGAACCGTGTCCCGAATATCTAGGAAACCGCGGGTTTGCCCTCCTTTGCCATAGACCGTCAGCGGGTGCCCGATTGCCGCCTGGACGCAGAAGCGATTGAGGGCAGTGCCAAAGATGCCGTCGTAATCGAGACGGTTGACAAGCAACTCATCCATGCCGGTCTCTTCGGTCAAAACGCCGTAAACCACCCCTTGGTTGAGATCGGTGGCACGCAGCCCCCAGATGCGGCAGGCGAAGTGGATGTTCAAGGAATCTTGACATTTGCTGACGTGGTAGTAGCTGCCCGGCTGCTTGGGATAGGGCAGGGTGTCCTTGCGGCCATTGTGCTCAATGGTGATGTAGCCTTCCTCGATGTCTATGTTGGGTGTGCCATACTCACCCATGGTGCCCAGCTTGACGAGGTGGCAGGTGGGGGCAAGCTCCTTGATGGCGTAGAGCAGGTTAAGCGTGCCAACTACATTGTTGACCTGGGTCAGGACGGCATGCTCGCGGTCAATCATGGAGAAGGGAGCAGAGCGCTGCTCGCCGAAATGAACAACCGACTCCGGCTCAAAGGTGGTAAAGACCCGCTGGACAAGGTCGTAGTTGGTGATATCACCGATAAAGAGGTCAATTTTTTTGCCGGTTAGGGCGTGCCAACGGTCGAGGCGCTGTTGGATGCTGGCAATGGGCGGCAGGGTGGCAATTCCCAATTCGTTGTCCCAGTGGCGTCGCACCAAGCTGTCGAGGATGCCAACGTCATAGCCACGATTTGCCAAATAGAGGGCTGTGGCCCAACCGCAATACCCATCACCACCTATAACCAGTACTTTCATGCCAAATTCCGTTTGTTTTGAACTTATTTTTTGTTCTGAGCATACACAATGCTGCCTTAATTGTTGCCTGTTTTTTGGTTTTGGGGCAAAAATAAATAGACTCCGCTACTATCCCATGGGACTCCTGGGGGTGCTCTGCCCAAATCCCTCGCGGTCGATAGCGGTGTATTGGCGGCAATGGGCACCTAGTGAGCTTGGGGCGTTAGAATAATGTAGTTAATGGTTTGTGATAGTCGGTGGTTGCCGGGCAATTCGCCGTAGGGCAGCCGATCCATTCCTGGCTTTACACGCTATATTAATGCCTTAATTGTCGCGCCTGAGGCTCCTATGATTGATGCTGCGATCGCCCTCAAGACTGGCCTAACCGCACAAAGCGCGCCCGACGTGGAATTGAAGCGGGTCTACAAAATGTATGGCCCAAATGCGGTGGTGCAGGGCGTAGACCTCCAAGTTTTTCAGGGGGAGTTGTTTACCCTGTTGGGGCCCTCGGGGTGCGGTAAGACGACAATGCTGCGCATGATTGCCGGTTTTGAGGAGCCATCGGCGGGTGAGGTGTTTATCGCCGGTCAGCCAATGAATGGCGTACCTCCCTACCGGCGCTTGGTCAATACGGTGTTTCAGAGCTATGCCCTGTTTGGACACATGACCGTCAGTGAAAATGTTGCCTTTGGTATGCGGGTCAAGGGAGTGCCCAAGCCGGAAATTTCGGAACGGGTGCGGGAAGCCCTGCTCAAGGTGCGCCTAGAAGACAAGGGCGATCGCTACCCGCGACAGCTTTCGGGAGGACAGCAGCAGCGGGTGGCCTTGGCTCGGGCTCTGGTTAATCGTCCGAAGGTGGTGCTCCTAGATGAACCCCTCGGAGCGCTGGACTTTAAGCTGCGCAAGGAACTGCAAGTCGAGTTGTCCCTGCTGCAGCAGGAAACGGGCATCACGTTCATCATGGTTACCCACGACCAGGACGAAGCTTTGAGTATTTCCAGCCGGATTGCGGTGGTCAACAAGGGGCGCATCGAGCAGATTGGAACCCCCATGGAGATCTACGATGCTCCGACAACGCGATTTGTGGCGGAGTTTGTCGGCGAAACCAATGTTTTTGAATGTCGCGTCATTGAGCAGGATGGGGAGTTTCTAGAGTTGCGATCGCACACAGGGCTGGCGATCGTGGCTGCCAAACCCGTCGATTGGCAGGCCAGCCGCGAAGTGCTGATCAGTGTTCGCCCCGAGAAAATGAAGCTTTCCACGGAGCACATTATGCAACCCTACAACACCTACCGGGGCATTCTGAATAGCATTTTGTACCTGGGTGACCACTCCCAGTATTTTGTGGATCTCTACGCTGGAGATAGCCCAATTCCTGTGCCGATTACCCTGACCAAGTCCCACCACTTTGGCGAAACCATCCCCCCCCTCGACAGTCAGGTATACATCTCCTGGCTGCCAGAGGATTGCTTTGCCATCGTAGAACCCCACCGCGATCGCCCACTGCCATGACCTACAACCGTCGCCACCTGCTGCGCCATGGGGCCCGGGCTGCTGCAGCCTGTGCCACGGCCGGAATGCTTTCCAGTTGCGGTCTGTTTGAATCTACGGCCTCGCCGGGAGAGCCCAGTGACACATCCACCCCCGATACGCCCCAGCCCGGAGGCGATCGCAACACGTTATTTATCTATGGCTGGGCAACCTACGTTGATAACACTGAGATTTTTGAGGCCTTCACCAAAGAAACTGGCATTCGGGTGGTGGGGGATGCCTACGATTCCAACGAAGTGATGCTTTCTAAGCTCGAAGCAGCGGGAGGACGGGCGGGCTACAGCATTATTTACCCCAGCGATTACATGATCGAGCAGATGCGCGCCCTCAATTTGCTGGTACCCCTGAACCGCAAACTTCTTCCCAACCTGGCCAATATTGCCCCCAGTTACCTGAACCGCCCCTACGATCCTGGCAACCGCTTCAGCCTGCCGGTCAGTTTGGGCTCTACTGGCATTGCCTACAACGTCAATGCTGTAACCTCGATCATCGGTGAGGAGCCGACGGACTGGAGCTATCTTTGGCAGCATCGGGACAAACTCCGGATGACGCTGCTGAAGGATGTGCGGGAAGTGATGGGCATGGCCTTGCACACCCTGGGCTTTTCCTACAACTCCGAAAATGATGACGAAATCGATCGGGCCTTCGAGCGCCTCAAGGAACTGCTTCCCGCTGTGGCCAACTTCAGTACCGATGCTTGGACGGACTTGCTGCGGGCGGGCGATCTGACCCTAGCTATGGCTTTTTCTGGGGATGGGATTCGCATCGCCCGGGAAGATCCCAACATCAAGTACCTTTTGCCCGCCTCCGGCACCTCTATTTGGACGGACACGATCGCCATTCCCAAGGGAGCGCCAAATATTGAAGCCTCCCACCGCTGGATTAACTACATCCTCCGACCGGAAATTGCTGTCAGCATCAGCGACGCCAACAGCTTTGGCACCACCAACCGAAAAGCGAAGGAACAGCTAGCCCCTGACCTGCGGGCGATCGCCGCCCTTGACCCGAGCGAGGCCTACATTCAAAAAAGCCAAAGTATTCGTAAACTCTCCCAATCTACCCTCAACCTCTACGAAACCTACTGGACGCGCCTTACAACGGGTTTGGGCTAGGGGGTGCTGTGGTAAAATCGCGGTCACATAACCGCAAAGTGCCATGTTCCAACGCGTCTGGGTAATTTCCCTCGCCTGCTTTCTTTTCGCGCCGTCAGCGACATTTGCCACCACGCCGGACGCGATCGCCCAAAGAGAATCGAAGCAACCTGCCCCTGCCGAGCTTTTGGGTTTTTTGCGCACCCTGGATGGCGCAGCCAACAAACAGGATAGCGCAGCGGTGCTGGAGTCCCATGCGCCTAATTTTCGCCACGGCGATGGACTAACCCGGGAGCAACTGCGGGAAGCCCTCCAAACCCTATGGCAGCGCTACCCTAACCTGCGCTACACGACGGAGTTGGTGCAGTGGGAACGACAGGGCGATCGCCTTGTTGCCCAGACGCGCACCCGAATCGTGGGGCAAGCTGCCGAGAGTAACGATAACTTTGCCCTCAATGCCACCGTGCTTTCGGAGCAGGAATACCAAGTGCGCGATCGCCGCTTGCAAATCACCCGGCAGGAAATTCTGACGGAACAAAACATCCTCACTTCGGGGGAGAAACCACCCCAGGTGCGCTTGAGAATGCCCGAGCGTATCGGCGTAGGGCGGCAATACGTGCTCGATGCCCTCGTGACCGAGCCCCTTGGCAACAGCATGCTCCTGGGCACCCAGATCGAAGAAGCGGTTAATCCCCGGGAATACCTCCGGGACACGACGGCCAACCTTACCCCTTTGCGGGCCGGCGGAATTTTTAAAATCGGTCAGGCTCCCTTCCGCGTGGGGAGCCGCTGGGTCTCGGTGGTAATCGTGCGCGAAACCGGCATTACCATTACCAGCCAGCGCCTGCGCGTGGAGCGGGATTTTACGGGCAATCAGTACACTCCCCTACCGGAACCGGACAGCACGCCGAGTCGGGTGCGTCCACCTCGGGATAACCGCTCTTCCTAGGATGGGGACAGGTTCTGTGCCTGTGCTAAGGTAGCTTCTAGTTGTTCTGACTGCGTATGAACCCATCCCCACGGCAGCCGATTCAGGCGGTGCAATCGGCCTATAGCTACGGCGACGCCTACACCCGCACACCCCCTCCCGATCTTCCTTCCCTGCTTTTAAAGGAGCGCATTATTTATCTGGGGCTGCCCCTGGTATCTCCCGACGAGTACAAGCAGCAATTGGGCGTGGACGTTACGGAGTTGATCATTGCCCAGTTGCTCTACCTGCAGTACGACTCCCCCGAAAAACCGATCTACATTTACATCAATTCCACCGGTACTTCTTGGTATACGGGCGATGCGATCGGCTACGAAACCGAAGCCTTTGCCATTTGCGACACCCTCAGTTACGTCAAGCCGCCCGTCCACACCATTTGTTTGGGGCAAGCCATGGGCACGGCGGCCATGATTCTTTCGGCGGGAACCAAGGGCTGCCGCGCCAGCCTGCCCAACGCCACCATCATTTTGCACCAAGCGCGGCGCCAGGCCCGGGGCCAGGCATCGGATATCCAAGTGCAGGCCCAGGAAGTGCTTACCAACAAGCAGGCGATGCTGCGCATCCTTTCCCGCAATACGGGGCAGTCTGAAGAGCGCCTTGCTAAGGATATGGATCGGATGAACTACCTCACCCCCGAACAGGCCAGAGACTACGGCATCATCGATCGGATTTTGGAAAGCCCCAAGGATTTACCCCGGGCGATCGCCGGAGTTGCCTAAATTCTGCGTTATCCTGCCCATTTCATATTTTCTTTTCATGCACGCTATCAAGGGAGATTAAACCTATGCCCATCGGTATTCCTCGCGTTCCGTTTCGCTATCCCGGAGATCCCTACACCCAATGGATCAACATCTACGAGCGCCTGTCCCTAGAACGCATCATCTTTCTCAGTGGTGAAGTCACCGACG
The DNA here is from genome assembly GCA_002291895.1 of Cyanobacteria bacterium UBA999. Lineage (GTDB taxonomy): Bacteria > Cyanobacteriota > Cyanobacteriia > Pseudanabaenales > Pseudanabaenaceae > UBA999. Next base: position 14,356 of record DBAX01000020.1, on the reverse strand, counting down.
GTTTGGCGAATTCGATCATTGCCCGGCTCCTGTACATGGATTCCGAAGATCAAAAGAAAGACATTTACATTTACATCAACTCCCCCGGTGGTTCGGTGACGGCGGGACTGGCAATTTTTGACACCATGCAGCACGTTAAATCGGATATCACCACCATCTGCGTTGGTCTAGCGGCTTCCATGGGTTCGTTTTTGCTGATGGCCGGCACCAAGGGGAAACGTTTTGCCCTTCCCAATGCCCGAATTATGATCCACCAACCCTCTGGCGGTACCCGGGGGCAGGCTTCGGATATTGAAATCGAGGCCCGAGAGATTCTTCGCATTCGCCAGAAGCTGAACGAGGAATATGCTAAGCGCACGGGACAACCCCTGGAGAAAATTGAGCGGGACATGAATCGGGACTACTACATGTCTGCCCAGGAGGCCAAGGAATACGGATTGATTGACCGCGTGATTGAGTCAGCATCCTAGGAAGCCGGAGGAAGAACAGCCATGAGCGAGCCTACAATCACGGCGGCCGTTAGCGATCGCATCTGTGCGCACATGAACAAAGATCACGGTGATGCGGTGCTGCTTTATGCGCAGTTTTACGGCCAGGTGTCGGATGCCTCCCATGCCCAAATGGAGTCCATCAGTGCGGCGGCAATGACCCTTAAGGTGCAGTTCTTGGGCGGTGAAAAGCAGGTGGTTGTGCCCTTTGTGCCGCCCCTCGCCGATGCAAAGGAAGCCCACCATCGCCTGGTAGATCTGCTTAAGGCAGCGCGAAGCGATTCCCCGGATGCCTAGGGGACAGGAAACAGCGAAAGCTGCACGCCCTTAGACTGCGATCGCGATTTTTTTCCTCGACCCTGACCCAATCCCCGGGGACTATGGGGTTTGATGTCTACATGGGCCACCAACCATGTGCGCAGCATCGCTGCTTCGTCTTGGTCGAGGCGGTCAAGGTCTAGGGCAGTGGGAAACAACTCGGGGTTGGGTTCCAGATTCCATACTTGATGCTCGCCGCCAAAGGGAATGGGGTACTCCGGCAGGCGGGATAGATGGGGAGCAATGTTTTCCTGCTGCCGGAAGGTGCTCCTCTGCTGCTCCAACTGCTGCACGCGGCGTTTGCGGGCTTGGGGGTAGGGTAGCATCGGCGCTGGGTAGCCGTACTCGGAGAGGTCATCCCCCAGGCGTTCTAGGGGTACATGCTCCAGTTCGGGAAGCCACTGACGGATAAAGCGGGCTTCGGGATCGCAGCGGGCGATCGCCACGGCACCGGGATTGTAGATGCGCGTCCAGGACTTGTCGGCACAGTGGGTCACCCCCGACTGCATGGCCCACTGGTAGTGGTCGATGGCACAGTCGCCATCGAGGAGGTGACGCATAAAGTGCAGCGCCCCCCAGCGCCAATCCATGGCCAGCAGATTGCCCAAAAAACTGGCATACAGGGCCCGACTGCGGAAGTTGAGCCCCTTCCAGCCACCCGTGGCCCGCAGGCAGCGGGCCGCCGCATCAACGATGGGAAATCCCGTCATCCCCTCCTGCCAGCGGGTGTAGGCTTCGGCATCAAAATCCCAGCCATCCTGGTCAAAAACTTGGTATAGGGAGCAAACTTCCAACTGCGGTAAGTAGCGGAAGCGCTGGTGAAAGCCACTGCCCCAGCGGAGGCGGGAAATAAGTTGCTTACTGCTGCGCTGGATGCGCAGATCGCCGTGGGACAGGAACCTTCGGGCATGTTGGACGCACTCGCGGACGGAAATGGCACCAACTTTGATATGGGGGCTAAGTCCTGTGGTAGCTTCGGCACTGGGGTAGGACAGTTGCCAGTAGTAGCGGTCGGCCTTGGTGTCGAAAAATTCCCGCAACAGCGATCGCGCTGGCGCAATTCCTCCCGGGGGAATGGGCTTGGCATCGGAGGCAATGCCGAGATCCCCTAGGGTAGGCAGGGGTGTGGGGGGGATGCCTTCGGGCACAAGGACGCGCTGGGGACGGGGCACCATGGGGTGCTCCATGTCCGCGTACCACATCTGGCGGTACTTGGGGTAGTCCACGAGGGGCGCAATGCTGCCGGGGGGGTCGAAGTAGCGGATTTTCATCCCCCGCCGATCGAGGGCGCGGTTCAACTGGGCATCGCGAATGCGGCAAAAAAGGCGATCGCAGTCGGTGTGGGCATAGATCCCATCGGCTTGGGTTTGGGCAACAAGCTCGGGCAAAAACTGCACCGGATCGCCAATCTTGATAATCAGATGTCCCCCCAACTGGCGTAGGTCTTGGTCTAGGGCGGACAGGCAGGAAAGGGTGAACGCTACTTGGGCCGGGCAGGTTTCGGGGTGCTGGAGCAGCGATCGCTCAAAAAAATAGATCGGTATCACCATGCCCCGCCGTGCTGCTCGGTGCAGGGGTTCGTGGTCCCAAACGCGCAAATCTTGCCGAAACCAGACAATCGTCAGTGCCATAGAACGCAGTCGGGTGGGGCGAAGCAATTTTTGGGGAATAGCGCAGAAAAATTGCTAACTCAATTTTACAAAATTTGATGAAACTTATTTTTTATTTCTTTCGATCCCTTTTGATCTCTTTCATCTCCTGATTTCTATCTCCTAATTTCTACAGTGCATCCAAGTGCCTCGGAAACGTCCTGGGCTAGGGCTCTCCCGAGTCGGGGGCACTGACGAAATGATAGGGGGGGAGGGGTTGGCTCCAGGTAAGCTGCCACTGTCCGTGCCCCTCCTGCCAGTGGGCCAGGAGTGCCTGCACGTGGTGGCGATCTTCCTCCCGCAGAAGGAGGTACACCCGGGTATTTCCAGGGTCGTGGGTGGGCACCCGATGGCTGGGGTATGGGTTTACCAGATGCCAGAGTTGCTCGGCTTCCCTGTGGGTGGATTCTTGCAGGCGCTGGGTCTGGCGGAAGCGTTCCTTTTTGGACTCCAGATAGGCAAGCCCCCCAAGGCTTGCGGATTCCTCGGGTTGGGGAGGCTGCGATCGCACCGCCTCTAGGAGAAATTCACTGTAGCCTTCCAATTGCTGCAGGCGATCGCCCAAAGCCTGCTCCATGGTTTGCAGGTACTGGTGGAGATGATCGACCGACACAAACGCCGTCCCAAAGCGCAGGGGCATGAGGGACTGGAGACGGAACAGGCATTGCACCACGCGATCGTGATCTAAAACCGCCTGCAGCAGAGATTCCTCGGATTCGCCCTTGAGTGCCTGAATATCTACCCCCTTCTCCACAGCGGCAGCAATAGTGCCGACGGCAGCGAATTGCACCGTTCCGCGAATTCCGGGAATTTCCACTTGGGGGGGTGGGCACAGTAGAAATGCGTAGGTGTAGATCATGCGGGCGCAATTATTGTTATAGATCAAAACAATTGTGCCATTCCACCCTCTCGGCCCACGGTAGAAATTTCAGGGACAGACTATGTTAAGTTAATTAAAGTTAATAGACCCATTTCCTATTCCTATGAAACCAACCTGGCGAAACGTATTGTTGTGGACTCTGCCCTTGGTAGTAGTCGCGTTTTTCCTGTGGCAGACGCTCTTGGCCCGCCCGGCCCAGTCTCGTCCCAGCATTAACGCCGCCAATACACGCATTTCCTACGGCCGCTTTTTAGAATATCTCGATAACCATCTCGTTCGTAAGGTTGATATTTTTGACGGTGGGCGCTCAGCGGTGATTATTGCCACCGATCCCCAACTGGAAAATCGCGAGCAAAGGGCACGGGTTGATCTGCCTCTGTACGCGCCGGAGTTGATGGACAAGTTGCAGCAATCCGGAGTGGATCTGGCCGTTTTTCCCCCTAGCAACACCCCCGCAATTTGGAATTTTCTGAGTAACCTGATTTTTCCCGCCGCTCTGCTGACGGGGGTATTCTTTTTATTTCGGCGCTCCAATCAAATGGGGGGTCCGGGACAGGCCATGGACTTCGGCAAATCCAAGGCCCGGTTCATGATGGAAGCCAAGACGGGCGTGATGTTTGACGATGTTGCCGGCATTGAGGAAGCCAAGGAGGAACTGCAAGAGGTGGTCACTTTCTTGAAAAAGCCGGAACGCTTCACCGCCGTAGGTGCCAAGATCCCAAAGGGAGTTTTGCTCGTCGGCCCACCCGGAACTGGCAAAACCCTCCTTGCCAAAGCGATCGCCGGGGAAGCCGGGGTGCCCTTCTTTTCGGTTTCGGGCTCTGAGTTTGTGGAAATGTTTGTGGGCGTAGGTGCCTCTCGGGTGCGCGACCTGTTCAAAAAGGCCAAGGAAAACGCCCCTTGCATTATCTTTATCGATGAAATTGATGCAGTTGGGCGGCAACGCGGCGCTGGCATTGGGGGCGGTAACGACGAGCGGGAGCAGACCCTCAACCAAATCTTGACCGAAATGGATGGCTTTGAAGGCAACGTGGGCGTGATCGTGATTGCGGCCACCAACCGGGTAGATGTGTTGGATTCGGCGCTGCTCCGTCCCGGGCGCTTCGACCGACAAATCAGTGTCGATCCTCCCGACATCAAAGGTCGCTTGCAAGTGCTTCACGTCCATGCTCGCGGTAAAAAAATCGACCCATCGGTTTCCCTAGAGGCGATCGCCCGACGGACTCCGGGATTTACGGGTGCGGATCTTTCGAACCTGCTCAACGAGGCGGCGATTTTGACAGCCCGGCGGCGCAAGGAGGCCATTACCCTGACGGAGATTGACGATGCCGTGGATCGGGTGATTGCTGGCTTGGAGGGGAAGGCCCTCGTTGATAGCAAGAATAAGCGGCTGATTGCCTACCACGAGGTGGGCCATGCCCTGGTGGGCACCCTGATCAAGGATCACGACCCGGTACAAAAAGTCACCCTGATCCCCCGGGGACAGGCCGCTGGGCTGACCTGGTTTACCCCTAGTGAAGAGCAAATGTTGATCTCCCGCGCTCAAATTTTGGCTCGAATTAGTGGCGCTCTGGGGGGGCGAGCCGCTGAGGAGGTTGTCTTTGGGTCCGCCGAAATCACCACGGGCGCTGGTAACGACCTGCAGCAGGTCAGCAGTATGGCTCGGCAGATGGTGACCCGGTTTGGCATGTCCGATATTGGCCCCCTTTCCCTAGAGGGTCGTAGCAGCGAGGTGTTTCTCGGCCGTGACCTCATGTCCCGCTCCGAATACTCCGAGGAAATTGCCACCCGGGTCGATCAGCAGGTGCGGGTGATTGTCCAGCACTGCTACGAGCAAGCGGTGCAACTGCTTCGGGAAAACCGTGTGGCCATGGATCGCATTGTGGATCTGCTGGTTGAAAAAGAAACCATGACCGGCGATGAATTCCGCGATATTGTTGCGGAGTACACCAAGATTCCTGAAAAGGAAGTGCACTCTGCCTAGGAAATTGCCGAACTAGATAAAAAATTGTGCCAGGGAGGAAGCTTCCTGGCTTTTTTATGACATTTTTCCGAATCTTTCCCGCGGTGGGGGACTGCCCTTAAATGGCTTAAATGGCGTAGTCCAGGGGGAAGGACTTGATCGCCTTGGGATTAATGTGCACGGTTTGGGAGGGAACCAGACCGAGGGGATCGAACTGTTCTCGGCTGAGATGGGCCTGGAGACTGTGACCGTCCTCAAGCAGCAAATCCAGCTTAACCTCCCACCCTAGGTGGGTCAGCCGTTGGATCTTGGCGGGCACGGTGTCGGGGGTGGGCGCGACGCTGATGTTGATGTCCCGGGGGCGGACGAAGACGCGCCGCGCTTCCGGGCTAGCGCTTGCCGCCTCGGGGGTGGCGAGGGGGGCATGGGCGGGCAGGATGTTGACGGGCCCAATGAAGCTCATCACAAAGGACGTCTGGGGGCGATCGTAAATTTCGGCTGGCGTTCCCACCTGCTCAATACGTCCATGGTGCATGACCACTACATAGTCGGAGACCTCCATGGCTTCCTCCTGGTCGTGGGTGACAAAAACCGTCGTTACGTGGACGTCGTCGTGGAGGTGGCGCAGCCAACTGCGCAGTTCCTGGCGCACCTTGGCATCAAGGGCACCAAAGGGTTCATCCAGCAGCAGAAACCGCGGCTCCACGGCCAGGGCCCGAGCCAGGGCTACCCGCTGCCGCTGCCCACCGGATAGCTGATGGGGATAGCGATCGCCCAATCCCCGGAGCTGCACCAATTCCAGAAGTTCTTCCACCCGGGCACGGATTTTTGGGCGGGGCTGCTGCCGAATTTCCAACCCAAAGGCAATGTTTTTGCGCACGGTCATGTGCTTAAACAGGGCATAGTGTTGAAACACAAAACCAATATCGCGATCGCGCACGTCCTTCTGGGTGGCATCTTCTCCCGTCAGAAAGATCCGTCCTTGGTCGGGCGACTCCAATCCGGCAATCATCCGCAGTAGGGTCGATTTACCTGAACCCGAGGGCCCAAGTAGCGCCACCAAACTGCCCGTGGGAACTTCAAGGCAGACATCATCAATGGCCAGAAATTCGTCAAATCTTTTGGTGACATGCTCTACAGTAATGCCCATGGATGCTCCTCAATATCTTGACCATGCTATCGAGAAAAGAGAACCGGCGATTTCCTGAAGTAGGAAAATACGGTTTCCCGATTGGTAATTAGTTGATTATGCCATAGCAGCTTCGTGAGCGGAAGGGGAGTCACGGAGTACAATGGGGGGCGTGTTTTGCGCGGTGACTATGGCTTCTCCTTCCTACGTGCCTATTGCAGTTGTGGTTGTGACCCTGGCGTTGTTGGGGTGGAGCTACTGGCGATCGCGGAGCCTAGGCAGTGGTGCTTTTTGGTCTTGGCTACGGCTCGTGGCGCTTCTGCTGCCCTGGATTATCTATTTCGGGCTCTTTGGTCTGGGAATTTTTTTGGATCTATCTGCCCTGCTGCTGCTGTTGGTGGGCTCTACCGTGACCTATCTGTTTTTGGGCAATCAGGAGCAAAAACTGCTGAAATCGGAACTGCCAACCCCACCCCTGCCGTCTATGGGAGACGCCGATCGCCAGGCACTGCAGGGAATTTTCAGCGTGGACACCTTCTATGCCACGGAGGTGGGAACGTACCAGGGTGGGGCGATTTGCCGGGGAAATTTGCGCGCCCCGGCGCGATTAGCCTACGAACAGATGCAGAAGCGCCTCCAGGAAAAGCTGGGCGATCGCTATACCCTATTCCTTGTTGAAGGGCAGCAGGGGAAACCCGTTGTGATTATTTTGCCCCAAGCTCTCAGCCACATTGAGGAGTTGCCCACCCAAAACGTACTTGCTTTAATCCTGCTCCTCACCTCGATCTACACCGTAGGCAGCGTGGTGCACCAACTGACAGCGGGGGGAACCCAGCCGCCATCCTGGGGAGAGGTCGCTGGCTGGTCGGCGTTACTCCTCGGCATTTGGGCTGTGCGGGAGGGGGGGCTACGGCTTGTGTCGCGGCGGTATCGGGTGCGGCTGAGCGGCCCCTTTTTGCTGCCGTCCTCCCAATTGGGGTTGTTTGGCGTGTTCCATCGTTTTCTCTCGCCCCTCCCCAGCCGGACGGCCCTGTTCGATCTGGCGATCGCCCCGGCCTTGGTGGGTGGATTTGTGTCCTTGGTATGTTTGGTCGCGGGACTGTGGTGCTCGGCCCAGGGGTGGGGTACCCTGGAGGTGCCAAGTCGCCTGTTCCAGGCTTCGATGCTGGGGGGACTTTTAGGCAGGGCCATTCTCGGCGAGTCCCTCAGCGGCGATTACGTAGGCATACACCTGTTGGCAGTCATCGGTTGGTTTGGCATGGTGGGTACAGCACTGAATTTGGTACCCATCGGGCAGTTGGATGGTGGCAGGCTGGTGCAAGCTATGTATGGGCGGCGAACGGCTGCCGGGGTGGGGCTAGTGACGCTCGTTTTGCTAGCCATCGCTACGCTGATCAACCCCCTGGCCCTTTACTGGGGCGGGCTGGTGCTCATTTTGCGCCGCAATCAGGAACGTCCCATGTTGGATGAACTTTCCGATTTGGAGGGCGATCGCGACAGTCTCGGCCTGGGCATTTTGCTGTGGATGCTCACCACCCTGCTCCCCATGACCCCCACGGTGGGACAGCAGTTGGGCATTGGCAGTGCTGCCCTTACGCTGCTTTAGGGTCAATGCTTTGGCAACCAAAAGTCAATGTGATACATTAAGAGACCGCGTCTATCGTATTTTTAGCACCACACCAGCACCATGGCCAAAGCAAAAGGGGTACGGATCGTCATCACCCTTGAATGTACCGAATGCCGTACCAATACCAACAAGCGATCGCCCGGCGTATCGCGCTACACCACGATGAAAAACCGCCGCAACACAACGGCGCGCCTTGAACTCAAGAAATTCTGCCCCCACTGCAACAAACATACGGTTCACAAAGAGATCAAATAGCTATGACCACACCTTTTTACCGCAAGCGTCTTTCCCCGCTCCACCCCGATACGCCCATTGACTACAAAGACGTGGATTTTTTGCGGAAGTACATCACGGAGCGCGGTAAAGTCCTGCCCCGGCGGATCACGGGTCTGACGGCCAAGCAACAGCGCGCCCTCGGTACGGCCATCAAGCGTGCCCGCATTATTGCCCTGTTGCCCTTCATCAATAAAGAGGGCTAAGGAAAGCCCTAGCTGCCCCGGGCCACCTTGGTTCGTTTGGGGGCAGGTTGGGATGACGGCGCACTGGGGCAGAGGTCGGACAGGTCACAGCGATCGCATTCGGGTTTACGGGCGTTGCACACTGCCCGTCCGTGGTAAATCAGTCGAATTGACCAATGTTCCCAATCTGCCTGGGGGATGAGTTTCATTAAGTCCCGCTCAATTTTGAGCGGCTCGCTATTTTTGGTGAATCCTAAACGATTCGCCAATCTTTTGACATGGGTATCGACCGTGACCCCCGCATTGATACCAAAGGCATGGGCCAGCACCACATTGGCGGTTTTGCGGGCCACGCCGGGCAACTGCAGCAATGCATCCATGCGATCGGGCACCTGCCCCTGGTATTGGCTGGTCAGGATTTGGCAGGTGGCTTGGATGTTTTTGGCCTTGTTGCGGTAAAAACCCGTTGAGCGCACCAGTTCCATCAATTCCTCTAGATCCGCGGCGGCGATCGCGGCTGCATCGGGAAAGCGGCGAAACAATTCCGGGGTCACCATATTTACCCGCTCATCCGTGCACTGGGCCGACAAAATCACGGCCACCAAAAGCTGCACCGGGGTGGCATAGGTAAGGGTGCAGGGAGCATGGGGATAAAGGCGCTTGAGGCGAATCAGAACCTCGGCGGCGCGGATTTGTTGGCTGCGGCTCATGGGGGCTCAGAAAGTGTTCTGTGTATTGTATCCTCCGCCCCGACGGCGGTGGTGGAGGGCAGGTTGGAACTGGACTAGAGAATGTGCAGGGGATCGACATCCAGGGTGAGGCGAACTTGGCGGTGGGGAAGCGGTGCCCGCAGGGTCTCAAGCTCTGGGATGTCTGGGGGGCGATCGGGGGGATACTTCAGCAGGAGTTGCCAACGGTAGCGATCGGCAACCTTGGCAATTGTGGCGGGGGCGGGGCCCAAAAGGATCCCTTGGGTGCGCTGCTGCAGCACCTGGGCGATCGCCTCAGCGGCGGACTGGACTTCAGCGGCGTCCGAACCACTGAAATGCAGTAGTACCAACCGTCCAAAGGGGGGATAGGCAAAAGCCTGGCGTTGGGACAATTCCGCTGCCATAAAGCCCTCCCAGTTGTAGGAGCAGACGGATTGAACCACCGGATGCTCGGGGGAATAGGTTTGCAGGATCACATGCCCCGGCTGAACACCGCGACCGGCACGCCCCGCAACTTGTAGCAGGGTTTGCACTGCCCGTTCCCCGGCTCGGTAGTCACTGAAGTGGAGCAGTCCATCGGCTGCGACTACTCCCACAAGGGTCACCTGGGGGATATCCATGCCCTTGGTCAGCATTTGGGTGCCCACCAAGAGGTCGGCATCTCCAGCCCGAAATTGGTCGAGCATCTGGCGGTGGGCATCCTTGCGCTGGGTTGTATCGCTGTCAAACCGCAGCAGGCGGGCACTGGGAAACAATTGTGTTAGTTCCTGCACCACCTTTTGGGTACCCGTGCCAAAAAACTTGAAATAGCTGGACTGACAGGCGGGACAGCGATCGGGTTGCCCAAGGCTGAAGTTGCAGTAGTGGCACCGCAGCAAACCGCTATGGTGGTAGGTCAGGGACACATCGCAGTGGGGGCACATCATCACGTGACCGCAACTGCGGCAGGAGACAAAGGTGCTGTGCCCCCGCCGGGGCACGAAGAGAATGCCCTGGTGCCCCTGGTGCAGCATTTGGGCAAGGGCAGTTTTGAGGGCGCGGCTAAACATCGACCAGTTTCCGGCCCGCAATTCCTCCCGCATATCCACCACCTGGATGGGAGGAAGGGGGCGATCGCCGATGCGGTGGGGCAGTTCCAGCCGCGTCAGGTCACGGATCTCGGTACGGTGCCACAGTTCGGTGGAGGGGGTGGCAGAGCCGTACACCACGGGAATGCCCTGGATCTGCGATCGCCATTGGGCTACGGTGCGTGCGTGATAGCAGGGAAGGGGTTGATCCTGTTTGAAACTGCCATCATGTTCTTCGTCGAGAATAATCAGCCCCAAGTTGGGTAGAGGCAAAAAGACGGCGGAGCGGGTACCAATCAGCACCTGCGGTGAGGATTTGAGACTTAAGCGCCAGGTGTCAAACCGCTCCCCATCGGACAGTTGGCTGTGGTAAAGAAACACAGCAGCATCACCAAAGCGGGCACGAAAGCGATCCGTTACCTGGGGCGTCAGGCCTATTTCGGGCACCAAAACCAAGGCCGACTTGCCCTGACCCAAACAGTGGGCGATCGCCCGTAGGTAAACCTCCGTCTTACCGGAACCGGTGATCCCGTGGAGGAGAAATTCTTGGGATGACGGCTGTTCGAGGGCGGGCAAAATTTGACCCAGGGCCGCCTCCTGAGGTGCTGTGAGCGTCGGTGGCACGTCGCGGAGCACGGGCTGGTCTTTGCCCCCCACCCGTAATACCTCCCGTGCTTCCAGGGCGATCGCCCCGGACTGCTGGAGCTGTTTCAGACTTGCGGCGGTGGTGCGTGCCTGCTGCAGGAGTTCACTTTTGGGGCACTCGCCGAGGCGGCGGTGCAAAACTGCCAGGATTTCCTGCTGTCGTGCGGTGCGGGCAGCGTGGGGATCGCACAGGATCACGTACTCTACCGTGTGGGGTTGGGGGCGGGGCGGCAGCACCAAAAAACTTTCCACACAGCCTTGGCGTTGCAGTGCCTGGCAGCCCTGAATCGCCGTTTTCCCCAGCTTTTGGTACAAAAAATTGCGACTGATGCCCTGGGGGCGATCGCGGTAGGGCTGCAAAAAATCCCACACCTCTCGGGCCGCCCCCCCCAGGGACTGGGGCTCGCCAACGATGCGCAGGCGGTAGTTGCCCCGATCTAGAACCTTAGGCGGCAGAGCCGTTTTTACCACCTGCCACAGGGGGGTGCGGTAATAGCTGGCGGTTAGGTGTAGCAATTGCCAAAATTCCGCCGGGAGCAACCCCGCACGTACCACAGCCGCGATGGGCTTACAGGGGCGATCACCCGGATCGACATCCACGTGGAGGGCAATTCCCGCCACATAGCGACTGCCTAGGGGGACGGTCAAAATGTCGCCAATCTCAACCGCCCATTCCGGGGGCACGCGGTAGGTCAACACCTCCTCAATCTGGGGGCAGTCCACCAAAACCCCAATGTAGGTTTCACCGTCCATGGTTTTGTTGGGGCAGCTTGGTGGCCTACTATCCTACTTCTAGGACTCGGAGCCATCAAGGCGGAAATCCCCCTTGGCGGCGCGGGGAATCAAGGACTCGGGGGAGACAATGCCGCCGGAAACAATCAATTTAAAGGCATCTTCCACCGAAATATTGAGATTGATAACATCGGCTTCGGGCACTATCGCATACCACCCCGTGGTCGGATTGGGCGTGGTGGGCAAGAATATGCTTAATACAGGGCGCTGCAGGCGTTCCTCCACCTCCCCACCGATTGTCCCGGTCACCAAGCCGATCTGCCACACACCGGCGCGGGGATATTCCAGCAGCACCACCCGACGAAACTGATCGCTAGAGTCCCGCAGCACCGTTTCCAGCAGTTGTTTGAGGGTTTTGTAGATCGGCCCCGCTAGGGGAATGGACAGAAAAAAGGTTTCACCATTGCGCAGCAGCCACTGCCCCCCAATATTGCGGGCCATAAGACCGACAAAGATAATTCCCAGTAGGGGTGCCGAGAGACCGATGACAAAGTTGATGATATCGACGAGCAGGGGGTTTAGTCCCACGAAAGGACTAAGTTGCTTGGGAATACTCGTCAGCAGGCCGATCACCCAGCTTGCCAGGGTGTAGGTTAGCCAAATGGTCGTTGCAAGGGGTATGACTACCAACAGTCCCGCAATTAAGTCATTCTTGAAGGCCTGCAGAAAGCGCTCCTGCCATGGTTCTGATTTGAGACTGCCCTTACGTCCGCCCATGTGTGTTTCTTCCCTAACCCTGCGCCCCTTGCGCCTAATTGAATCAGCTAATGTCCGCTATCTTAAGATTTTGTAACAACTATCGTCAATTGTGGAGCTTCGCTATGGTTGCGATCGCCTTGGTCTATCCCGAAATTCCTCCCAACACGGGCAATATTGCCCGCACTTGTGCTGCTACCCAAACCCCGCTGCACCTCGTGGAACCCCTGGGCTTTACCATCACTGATCGTACCCTCAAACGGGCGGGGATCGACTACTGGGAGTACGTTGCGGTGACGGTACATGGCAATTTGCAGTCCCTCCGGGCGGCGGCGGGCGATCATCGTTGGGTGTGTTTCAGTGCCCGGGGACAGCAACACTTTCGGGAATTTCAGTACCACGCCGATGACTGGCTGCTCTTTGGCAGCGAAAGTGCCGGCTTGCCCGAAGCCCTGCTGCAGGAATACCCCAGCGTGTACATCCCCATGAGCCATCCCCAGGTGCGCAGCCTCAACCTTTCCGTCAGTGCCGCCCTAGGGCTTTTTGAGGCCCGTCGCCAGTTGGGATGGGCCTAGCTGCCACCGCCAAAGCGGATCCGGTACACTTCTTCCTCTTTGTCGGCGATTACCTCCACATCGGAGCGGGGATAGGCCACGCAGAGGAGGGCATAGCCTAGGGAACCCACGTCATCCCCCATGCCCTCCGTTTGATCCACCTGACCGGACACCAGTTGGGCGGCGCAACTGGTGCAAACCCCCGCCAAACAGGAGCAGGGCAAATCCAGCCCCTGGGATTGGGCCGCTTCGAGAATGGTTTGGTCTTCGGGAACAGCGATGGTCTGCACTGCGCCGCGATAGTGGATCGTGACTTGATGGGTTTGCGCCATAATTTCGTATATACTCATTTCTTAACGTCAGCATCATACAAAGTTTTTTTGCTTAATTTGCTGCCCAAGTTCAGACCCGATCCCGGTGCCGCCATGCGCAAGAAATCCGTACCCCATGCTCCCCTGTCCCAAATCAAGCTCTGGCTCGCTTGTACTGCTCTTGCGCCGATCTTGGGTCTCAGTGCTGCGGCTGCCCAGGACTTTTACGGGGCGATCGCCACATCGGAATCCGGCTCCTGGGGCTATGCCTACGACTTCAACTCCCGCAGCGATGCCGAAAAAAATGCGATCGCCGAGTGCGGCGAAAGTGGCTGCCAAGTGCGGGTTTGGTTTAAAAATGCCTGTGGTGCCGTAGCTCAGGACGATAAAGCCATGGGTTGGGGCTGGGCCGATACCCGGGCCGAGGCGGAAACCAATGCCCTCAATGGTTGCAATTCCCGTTCCTGTCGTGTCCAAGCTTGGATCTGCACCACCCGCTAAGCGCCTATCTTTTTTGTGAATTCATGCAAGCCCGTCACGTTGCCCGCGAACTTTCCCTCCTCTGTATGGGGCAGCTCTTTACCCATACCGAAAATCTTGAGGAGCAAACCCTTGAAGAAATTTTGACAGCCGTAGTCCGCGCCCTTACCGAAGAAACGCGGGAAATTCTGCTTCAGGCCAGCGCCAATGCCCAGCGCATTCAAGATAAGCTCTTGGACAGTGAAACCAGAACAGGGGATCCCCGCACCGATCTCAAGGTGGCCCAAAGCTTAATGCGCGATGCCCTAGAGCAAACCCGCGTCGCCATCAATCGCCTGGGCAAAGCCCTAGATTTTCCCCTCACCCTGCAGTTTGCCCAGCATCAGGAAGTGCGTAGCTACACCCTCAAGCTCCTGGGCACGGTTTACCAAATGCGATCGCCCATTGACGAAACCCTCAACCAAGCGATGGTGGATTGGCAGTTGAACCGCCTTGCCCATCTGGATCGGGATCTGCTCCGCCTCGCCGTTGCCGAGATGCAGTACCTCCAGGTGCCCCACAATATTGTGATCAACGAAATTGTGGAGCT